>CAZTIE010000233.1:0-1541 GCA_964613645.1 uncultured Verrucomicrobiales bacterium | reverse complement strand
TTGATTATATTTATCTAGATAGCTGCTTAAAACTGTTTCTCATCAATAATATAACACGCAACCAGTTGGTGCTTAAATTTAACAGATGCGACAGAACCATGCATTTACCCCAGGGAATAGGGAGAAGCCTTTTTAAATTCAGATAATGGCTTGGCAATAACAGAAGTATCAATTTTATAGGTTGTTTTTCCTGGATAGACAACATAAAATTCATCAAGGTTTAAAATTTCTTTTGCCATATGCATTGATTTTGTCATTTTAGGAATATCAGCATATTTAAATTCAAAACCAATTTTTTTTCCTTTATCTAAAACAAGTAAGTCAATTTCTGCTTGATTGTGAATACTCCAAAAGAAGCAGTTTTCTGAAGAATATTTTTGGCTTTGTATAATTTGTTCTAGTGCAAACCCTTCCCATAATGCACCGAGTTGCGGCTTGTTAAATAGATGTGTGCTATTTTCAATATTATTTAAGAAATTATAAATACCAGTATCTCTAAAATAGATTTTACTTCTTTTAACTTGTCGTTTTGCAATGTTTTCATGCCATGGCTGCAGCTGTCTTAACATATAAGTGCCCGTTAAAATATCCAAATAACCCTTAATTGTTTTATCTGATACGCCTAAAGATTTTCCAATTTCTGATGCATTAAAAATTTGACCATGATAATGCGATAGCATCATCCAAAATCGTCTCATTGCAGCGGCAGGGATAGACAACCCCAACTGAGGTAAATCTCGTTCAAGGAATGTGCGAATATAGTTTTCTCTCCATATCCAACTTTCGTTGTTTGTATTTGCCAAGTATGATTTTGGATACCCACCACGTATAAAAAGTTGGTCTATTTTATCAATTTCTTGAAAATTAAATGGATATATATCAATGTAAGCAATTCTACCTGCAAGTGTTTGAGAGGATGTTTTTATTAAATCAGGAGAAGCACTTCCTAAAATAAGATATTTTTTATTATCGTCTTTGTCAGCAAGAACGCGTAATAAAGGAAACAAATGTGATGCTAACTGAATTTCATCAAGTATAATAATGCCATTTAGTGAATCTAGAATTAAGTTTGGGTTCTTAAATTGTTCTGATGTAAGCGGATCTTCCATATCAAAAAAATGAGCAGAACCTTCATCAAATGAGCTTGAAAATTTTTTTGCCAATGTTGTTTTTCCGCACTGACGTGGCCCTAACAAGGCAACAATTTTATGATTCAGAAATGCAGTATTTATGCGTTCAAGGTATTCATGCCGTAAAATCATACAGTGACTATTTATACTTTTCAACTATGATGTTTACTATATCATGAAATATCGGAATTAACATCCGAAATTTCACAAAACCATTTTTATTGACCTCACCATCTAGCCATTTCCAGGTTGGAAAAAAAACACTAAACCCTAATCTGAAAAAAAATAAAAAATGTATGGTGTCGAAATTTGAGAATAAGTATGGTGTCCGAAAAGGATCGGTTTCGGACAGGTCTAATTTATATGTCCTAAAACTATATTGACAGAGCTTTATACAGGTGTTATATTTTG
>CAZTIE010000232.1:0-1572 GCA_964613645.1 uncultured Verrucomicrobiales bacterium | reverse complement strand
AATGCCCATCAGCCGACACGAAGAAAAGAAAAAAGTCTTATTAAATTTAAATCTGAAAACGGTGTTCAGGTTCCATGATCACTCATGGGAAAGGTGCGTAATATGTTTTCCATTGGCGTGAACAGATATAAACAGAGCGCACAAGACAGAAGAAAAGCCTTTAAGGAAGCTCAAGAAATATGGTGTGAAGCGACATCACGGCTTCTTTGTATCTAAAAACAGAAAAAAGGACCATAGACACGACTTAAAAACTTAACTTGACGATGCTGGTAGTAGTTGATAAAACTCTATAAATTAAACTTGCACAAAGTTACACAAGACCATTGCATGATTATTTCAATAGAGTTATAGTTTCTTTTATCGTGACGTTTTTTTAAGTTTTTTCGCAATGTGAAAATATTAACTTTTTGTTTATATTTATATTGTTAAGCTAAAAATAACGGCACATCAAAACGTTTCTTGAAGTTGAAAAGAACAGAATTAAAGTCAGTATTTTTAATATCAGGATGATATAAATTAATTATAAAAAATATAAGGTTAACAACATGGAAAAACTTCCAATGACAGAGCAAGGGTTTGTTTTGTTGCAAGATGAACTAAGTCGTCTTAAAAATATAGAACGTCCTAGTGTGATTCGTGCAATTTCTGATGCACGTGAACTTGGTGATTTATCTGAAAATGCAGAATATCACGCAGCTAAGGAACGTCAAAGTTTTATTGAGGGTCGCATTTTAGAACTTGAAGACAAAACCAGCCGTGCTGATGTTATTCATGTAAGATCAATGAAATCTGATCTTGTCAGGTTTGGGGCAACGGTAGAATTGGAAGATAACGATACATTTGACATCAAAACATATCAAATTGTTGGCAGTGATGAAGCCGATATCAAGAAAGGTTTACTTTCTATCACATCACCTTTAGCACGCTCCATTATCAGTAAAGCTGTTCATGACAGTGTTGAAGTTTCAACACCAAATGGCGGCAGAAGTTATTCTATTAATAAAATTTCTTACGTATAATGCTTGCTGAAATTTAGATCATGCTACACAATGGAAGAATACATTAACTTATAAAAGAGAGTTCATATGAATACTATTGAAGCAAACACTTTGGTCCCAACAGTTGTAGAGCAAACCAGCAAAGGGGAACGTGCTTATGATATTTATTCTCGTCTTTTAAAAGAACGTATTATTTTCATCACAGGGCAGTTTTATGATGAAATGGCATCTTTAATTTGTGCGCAGCTTTTATTTTTAGAATCAGAAAATCCAGAAAAAGACATTTACATTTATATTAATTCTCCTGGTGGTGTGGTGACTTCTGGCATGTCTATTTTTGATACAATGAATTACATTCGACCAGAGGTTGCAACCCTTTGTTTGGGGCAAGCCTGTTCTATGGGCTCGCTTATATTAGCAGCTGGACAAAAAGGAAAGCGTTTTATCCTACCTAATGCACGCGTTATGATTCATCAGCCAAGTGGTGGTGCACAAGGCCAAGCAACAGACATTGAAATTCAAGCGCGTGAAATTTTAAATATGCGTAACAACTTGAATAATATTTATGTTGATC
>CAZTIE010000231.1:0-1578 GCA_964613645.1 uncultured Verrucomicrobiales bacterium | reverse complement strand
CGTTGACGCACCATAAACTGACTTTAAAATGACGACTGGCAGATATTTTAGTGCCGCCATCTTTTACATATAAAACAACACGGTGGCGTAGGTCTAAGCTATAGGACATAATATAAACTCTTTTTTATTTAATTATACAAAAAATGGTTTGTTTTTGGAATGACTATAGTATACTACATATGGCTTGTTTTTGGAATGACTATATTGTCTGAATATGAAAAATGTACTTTCCTGGGTTTGCACGCCTTTGCAGGCAGACCATGGTGTTCCTTGGACGCTTGCAAAACTGTTACACATTATTTTTGGCGTAGTGAAGCATAACAAACCGTTTGATCCTAATTTTTGCTTTTGACACCTAAGACAGTATCAGAACCCATGGATCTTATTTGTAATGAAAAAGCCATTCGGTTATTTAAAATATACCAATACAAGCATTAATGCTTCATCTTACTCAGATGAATATGCATTTCTTTCATACCTTCATCAAATTGTGTTTTAACATTTTTAAACAGTCTCTGATTGGATTTCAGCATAATATCAGACAGATTACTGGAATGGTCCATAGCGCGACTAACAGCCATTTGAATACGCTCACCTTGATCTGCCATATATTCTTGTGGGGTCTTATTGCTAAACTCCATGTTTTCACGAACCATCTCTGTTACATCATCAAAGGTTTGTTGCATAAAGCGACCTTGTAATGCTGTAATTTGACGCATAACCTCTAAGGCCATTCGATTAGCATCTTGCAGCGACTCCATATTTTTTTTATTCGCAGCAAATGTTTGACCTGATCCAAAACTGGATTCTTTTGCTACCTTTTTTTGAAAATTTCTATATATATCAGCACCTTTATCTGCAAAAGGATTAAAATCCTTCATATTTTCTTGAATTTTCTCCGCACTTTTATGAAACATATCTGCTATTTCAGCTTGCGTATGCTGTGTTTTTTGTTTTGCCTGTGAACGAGAGGTAGACTCCTTTTTAGCGCTTGATGATGCTTTTTTCTGTCTATTGCCTGATGTTGTCATTGCTGATGTCTCCTACTAAAAAATTCAAATCTAAAATTATACGGGAAGATTTAACACAACCCTTATGCCTCCAAGTGGTGAATCCTCAAGAAAGACCTCTCCACCATGTGATCGCATAGCATCACGAACAATACTAAGACCCAATCCAACGTTCCCACTTTGCGTATGGCGCGCTGTATCTAAACGGTAAAAGGGCTTAAACACATTTTTACGCTCACTTACAGGAATACCTGAACCGTCGTCATCAACAAAAATCTGCAAGAAGCGTTCTCTTTGTGTAATAGTAATGTGCATACAAGTACCACTTACTTTAGAGTTTACTACTAAATTCGTTAACAAACGCTTAACAAGATCGCTTTTTAAGGGCACAATTAATGATTTTGTGTCTTTTTTTTCCACATATATAATGCTAATTTTAAATGTTGCTGCTTGATATGGCTTTATCACCCCCTCTAATATCTCTATTAAATCACAGGGTTTTCTCTCCTCCTGTTGCGATCCACGTGCATAATCTAAAAAACCTTCTAGCATAGAGTGCATCTGCACT
>CAZTIE010000230.1:0-1608 GCA_964613645.1 uncultured Verrucomicrobiales bacterium | reverse complement strand
GAAATTTTACACAAAATTCTAGCAATGAAAGTATGTTTAGGCAGGTGAAAACCGGATTGCATGACGGAACCATTCAAGAATTGGGTAAAAAAATACTATCTGCTCCTAGCAATTTTAATATTAATGCAAAAATAAGACGACAATGGAACGAAAAGTTAGAGGCTATTAAAGAGGGTGGTCCAATAGACTGGCAATTGGCTGAAGCTTTTGCTTTTGCTGGGTGCGTTACAGAAGGTCACCCAGTTCGTCTAAGTGGGCAAGACTGTGAGCGTGGAACATTTTCACATCGCCACGCTGTTGTGATAGATCAGGAAACAGAGAAAAAATATATAAGTTTGAATAATCTTTCAAAAGATCAGGAGCATTTTGAAGTTGTCAATAGCCCTTTATCAGAATTTTCTATTTTAGGATTTGAATACGGATACAGCTTAAGTAATCCAAATGCCCTTGTTATGTGGGAAGCACAATTTGGTGATTTTGCAAACGGTGCACAGGTTATTCTTGATCAATTTATAAGCAGTGCCGAATCAAAATGGTTGCGTCTATCTAACTTAGTTATGATGTTGCCGCATGGTTTTGAAGGCCAAGGACCCGAACATTCATCAGCGCGTATGGAACGTTACCTACAGCTTTGTGCTGAAAATAATATGATTGTAGCCAACTGCACAACGCCTGCAAATTATTTCCATATTTTAAGACGGCAAGTTAAAGCCGATTTCAGAAAGCCGCTTATTATTTTTACACCAAAATCATTGCTTCGCCATAAACAGTGCGTTTCTAGTGTTCAAGATTTAAATTTAGAGGGCCATTTTAAGCCCATTATTCTGGATATGTTGCCCCCTAAAAAAGTGCGAAAAATTATTTTGTGTAGTGGTAAGGTATATTACGATTTATTGGAATACCGCACCAATAATAAAATTGAAGACGTTGCTTTAATGCGCTTAGAACAGTATTATCCTTTTCCCGCAGAACAATTGGTAAGGGTGTTAAAAGCCTATGACCCTATCCCTTTAGTGTGGTGTCAAGAAGAACCAAAAAATATGGGCGCTTGGCATTTTGTTGATAGGCGCCTTGAAGAGTGTTTGACAAAGGTCCACGGCAAACTATTGCGCCCCCTTTATGTTGGGCGACCTGATGCTGCATCGCCAGCGACAGGGTATGCAAGTGCGCATAAAGCCGAACAGTTATCCCTTATTGAAAAAGTGTTTTCTAGATAAAATTAGCCTCATTTATGGTGTCAATGTAATTTGGATCAACCCCGATAAATAGGACGCTTGATTGTGAGAATTAGGCGGCCCTTGCGAACTGCGCAGACGATTTGTATCCAAGTGATCTATGAAGCCGTTTCTGATTATAAAAGACCTGGCCCCTTCAATGGTGAGGTGCACCACTGATGGTTTCAGCGGTAAACACTTCATATGGTGTATGAAAGTTTAAAATTTCACGAGGACGATGATTAAGAGACCTTGGCGCTAATATTTTTTCGTCATTATAGTGGATTTTCTATTACCGTTCTCTATAAAAAGCTGATTTCTTATTCAAAACCTAGCAATATATAGCTAAACCTATACAAAATGAGATGCTAAACGTACTTACTAAACAGATCAT
>CAZTIE010000229.1:0-1615 GCA_964613645.1 uncultured Verrucomicrobiales bacterium | reverse complement strand
GGTGCAGATTCTACAAGAGGAGAACTATTAACAGAAGAGGGCCACTTAGATGTGGTCGCCCATGATTTTGATTTACAAAATGGCACTATCGCAGCAGACTCTGCCGATTTTATTGTGCGAGAAACACTGAAGGTGGGGAGACTTGTGGAGGATCCAACGCGTAGTGTTTTTTCGACTGTTTTTTGCCATAGTAATCGGCATTCTTCTTTTCATTTAGGAGGAAATTTTAGAGGGGATCCTTATCCATATTGCATGATTAATGGCAAACGTTTTGATGGTGTTTATAATGGATCTCATTTATTTCATATGCCTTTTTATAACCAGAATAATGCAGGAATTTACATAAAAAATAAACTTTTTCTATCGGGTACGCTCAAACATGAAGGTCTTATACATGCAAAAGCCTTAACCTTAGATTCTCCAAAACAATCAGTCAGTAATGCTGGCGTGATAAGAACAACCGATTTTATATTAAATGGAGAGTTTTCTCTGACGCGCCTTGTTGCCTCTTTACACTATATTTATGCATCCTGTCCTTTTGGCTATGATCCAAATTTACCGGGCAATTGGGCAGTTAACACTTTTTTAGTCAGTGACCCTAGCAGATTATCTGTTTCCGGAACTTTAGATACCGGAAAGTCGGGACGTATTATTAATACTGGTAGTGTTTCTCATGTACATCAAAAGGGAGAAAAAATAAACTATCAATCTGTGAATTTAACTTCTGGATTCCATCAAAAAATAATGAGTGACCAAACACCAGGGTTTCGGCAAAAATTAATAAGAGGTAGCACTGATGGTAAGCATTCAAGAAAACCTTCAAACCCTCCCGGGGGCGTTATACTTCATAGCCATCTACCTGTTGCATCTAACTTTCTTTATCACACAAATGATTTTGCAGGCGCTCAACAAGTTTTCCCGGCACAAACCAGTTTTGGCGACAGTGTTGTCTTGCCAGAGGCAACGCACCTGTCGGGCCATATCAGCGCACCAACACTTTTAGTCATTGCCAGTCCTCAAGGTTTGGTAATTGGGACAAAAAACCCCTATTACGTGCCACCAAAGCCAGCTGTTGCTATGTTTCACATGCGTGACCTTCAAGCAGTTGCGGGCGCTAATTTGCGTATGAATCAGATCCCTGGCGTTCATTTATCAAACGCTTTTCGGTTCTATTTTCAAGAACGTTTTTTCCATAAAGAAGACGAAGCACAAGCGTTTTATGACCGTGTACGGTCTGATATTCACATCATTACAAAAGACCGTAAAATAAAGCCTTATCAGGGGCAGGTGATCAAAATGACGCCGCAACTTATGCTGCCCTGGCTGCAAAAACAGGTTCAAGACACATTAATGCGTGGTTATATTGAACCGGGAGAGGCTGTTGATTTTGAGTTGTTAACAAAATTACATAAAAACGGCAGCGAATATTTAAGGCGAACAGGCCTTGATCAACAATCAAGTAATGCCTCAGCATTGGTTCTTTATGACGAAAGCCCAACAACACAGCTTATTTCTGCACCCGATAAACCGATGATTTTTTATTTGATGGATGAAATAGATCCGCATCAATCGTTAATGCCCAATATTTATTTTCCAAAAGATTTAAGGGATGGTG
>CAZTIE010000228.1:0-1628 GCA_964613645.1 uncultured Verrucomicrobiales bacterium | reverse complement strand
AACAATTGATGATACTATTCGAGAATACGGTTTGTTTTTGGAATGACTATATCTTTTGGTAAAAATTTATTCCATTAGACAGTGTGATCAGGTGACGTAAAACATTTGTTTTTCGGACAGTCTTCTAGGTGATGTTGAAAAGACCTCAAAAGATGACTTAAACTATGCGAAAAACAGTGCCGGATATGATGGATGTCCGAAAACAATGAATGTAGGGTTTTTCCTATGTTTGTTGGATATATGTATGTTTCATCTGATGGAGAATAAAAAGTATAGACCTTAAAAATATGCACCAATCAGTTTATTTCCTAACAAGAAAGTGATTAGTTTGAAAACTGAATAAAAATACCAAGTACTTTTAAATCATATACATATGATGTATAATTCATATAGGTTAGATTTTTAGGGAATATACTTCATGGAGGACATTAAAAGATTTTTAGATTTAGACTTGCCACAGGGGCAATCATGCTTTTTATGGGGTGCACGAAAAACTGGAAAATCAACTTATCTCAAAGAATATTTTGCTCGTAGCGAACAGAGAACTATTTATATCGATTTATTACAAGCTGATGTGTTTCAACGCTACTTAAATCATCCTCATATTTTAAGGGAAGAACTAAGCCATATCTCTGAAAATAGAATTATTATATTAGATGAAGTTCAAAAGGTGCCCGCATTATTAGATGAGGTACACAGCCTTATTGAAAGCCATAAAAATTTCCAGTTTATATTATGTGGTTCTAGTGCACGTAGATTAAAAACTACTGGCGCCAATTTACTTGGTGGTCGTGCATGGAGAGCTCAATTTTTACCCTTCTGTTATCCTGAATTAAAAACCTTAGATTTTAAAAGAATTTTTAATAATGGCCTTATTCCAAGTCATTATTTTGGTGAGAATGTAGAAAGAAGTTTAAGTGCATATCTTTATGATTATGTTTTAACAGAGGTTCATATTGAAGCAAGTATAAGAAAACGTGAATCATTTTCTAGGTTTTTAGATATTTTAGGGTTTTCACAGGGAGAAATGCTTAATTATACCAATATAGCGCGGGAATGCGGCGTTGATAGCAAAACAGTTAAAACTTACTTTGAAATTCTTGAAGATATGTATCTGGGCTATTTTGTGCATCCTTATAGAGCGCGTCCAAAACGCCAAATTATTCAAGAAACGCCAAAGTTTTTTCTCTTTGATACTGGTATAGCATCATATCTAAGGCGTTATGTATTTAAAGAAATGGTAGGGAGCGAGGCAGGTAAAGCATTTGAACATTATTTCTTTTTAGAACTTATGGCATACAAACATTTAAATTATATCCGAGATAACATTACCTACTGGCGAACAAAGGATGGAAAAGAAGTTGATTTTATTTTTCAGGACATGGTTTTTGAGGTTAAAATTTCAGCACCTATCCAAAAACATCATTTAAGTGGCTTATTGCTTTTTGGAAAAGATTATCCAGAAATGAAACTTAACGTTATCTCCACAGAAAAAACAAAAAGACTTGTTACATATAATGATCAAAAAATTACAATTTGGCCCATTGAAAAATTTTTAAAAGCTTTATGGGAAGGGCTTTGTTCGGCAGGGTATTCCTTCAGCAATGTTTAGATAAATTTATGAAATT
>CAZTIE010000227.1:0-1644 GCA_964613645.1 uncultured Verrucomicrobiales bacterium | reverse complement strand
TGTCTCACCTCAAATAGGTTGAGATAAAGCATCTTTAATAGCTCGAGACGTTACATGAAGCCAACATCAGGTATATGTTGAATAAACCGTGCAATGAAATCATCAACTGAGGTTGTAAAATTACGGTAAGATTTGCTGGCATGGTCACGGAATGTAAATGTGACGTCACTCCCATCATAATGACGCAGTTTTGATTCAGCGATGGGAGGCCTTTTAACATAGCGAGCCAAATAATTCATAATTTGACTGTAATTGGTTGTAGCCTTACCGCAGTCAACTATCCAACGTCTTTTGTACTGTCGGTCAAGAAATTTTGTAAATGTTTGAATAGGGTTAAGATTTTTTTGGATTGATGCAGGGATTACCAGAGAATTATTTTTATGATGTTTACGAAGCATTTTAATGATGGCATAACGCCATATTTTCATGAGGCTTGTTTCATCAAAGTAGAGCGTTTTCCACGCTGACAAATCAAATGTGAGTCCTCCTCGTGTGGTTGACAAGTGTATATGCACGTTACGTTTCAAGTCTCTACCGAAGGTATGTATTGCGATGAAAATAGCGGGTGTTATCCCTTTTGTTTTTGCGATACTTAAGACGGCATCAGCTGCAATTTTTCCAACTTCATTGAGCAGATTTCGATTTAGCCAGAAAAAATCCCAAAAAACATCTGGCATGGCACAAGTGATATGTTGCCACTCGGTATCGGGTAACACTCCGTTCTGCTTTTCAATCCAGAGTTCGGTTGCTTTTTTTCCGCATGAGGAACAGCCTTTACCCTTGCAGGTATGAGAGATGCGTTTAATGTGGGTACAAGCAGAATCTTCGCAGCGGTATTGATGGTAACCTCTGACCATCGTTCGGCAGCTCAGTAATTTTACGACACAGCTCAAGATACTGGGTCTGATTTTAGCTTTGTTTGCTTCATAAAATCGCCACCAGTTGCCATTTGAGGTTAGGATTTGCTTTATGCTGTATTTTTTCTTCATGTATGAAGTTTCAAGAAAAAACGCACATTATTCAAGATCAAATTTACCACAGTGAGGACAGCATGAGACATCGGTAAAGCGATGAGTCGGGTATTCTTCTTTAAGTAAATCCCAAAACTGTATAGTTACCCCCATATCACAGTCGACAACAAATTTTTTTTTGATTTCAGGATATAGGGCATTAGATTGATGGACAATTCTTCGTAAAACATGCCGTACCATCTTGTTATGGGTTTTCGAATGTTTGTGCATGACTCATATCTGCAGTTAGTGAACAGAGATTGATTGTACCACCAAGTTGCCGACGATAGTCGGTCTTAGCGCAGCGCCTTGAAAATTCAGATAGAGTAGAGGTTTTAGCTTGGGAATATACTGAAGGTGATGGGGTTATCAAAGTATATGTATGGTTAAAAGAGTATGATTACGTTGCCATTATGAAGAAGCTTTCGAAAGGACGTTTGATTTTACTCACAGCTTTTTGGGTGGAGTATGAAAGCATGAAACGAAAGCTTATAAAAAAGTATGAATCTCGAAATTAGGAAGCCAACGCATAACGTTGGCTCAACTCCTTCTACCATTGGTAGATGAGTTGATCATATTATGGGATATTCTTTGGAAAATATCAATGCCTATTATTTGGTCATTAATGGGGGGG
>CAZTIE010000226.1:0-1664 GCA_964613645.1 uncultured Verrucomicrobiales bacterium | reverse complement strand
CCATTATAATACCCGCCTGACTGATCCTGATAAGAAGATCCTTTTGTATGGTTGGAGCTCGCCCCAAATTTATTAAAAAAATTACTCATATCCTTTGATACGCCAGCATTTAGTATGCTTATAGACGTTAACAACACTATAAAAACTTGAATTTTTTTGTAATACATGTTATACTTAATAATATGAAGTTGATTAAAACAGGCGTTTGATAATGTTAGCTGTACGTTTACCAAAGGATATGGAAGAAGCTTTAAATCTTTTAGCTGCCCGTACAAACAGATCCAAAAGTTATTATGTAAAGCAAGCGTTAGAGGTCTTTTTAGAAGATAAAGCCGACTACGAACTTGCTGCAGAAGCTTACAAAGAACATCTGGCATCCGGTGGAAAAACCCACAGCTTTGATGATGTAATGCAACAAAAAATTGAAACGCCTTGAAAAAACGGTTATTCATTCTTAAAATAAAATTAACTTTCATATAGGATCCTAACTTATGCATATTGATATTGATCAAAAAATTGAAACTGACTTTTTGCTTTCTGTACAGAAATTAAAAAAAGATCCCTCAAAAATTGTTGGTAGTTTAATGAAACAATTTTTAGAAGATCTTCACGATTATGAAGCTGGTGTAGCAGGATATGCGTCTTACATAAAATCTGGTCGAAAGGGCGTGTCATTAGATGAACTTGAAAAGGATCTTGATCTAAAAAATGACTGATTCTATCTGGAAATTGATTTTTGAAAAGCAGGCTGAGAAAAAATTCAAAAAACTTGATAAATCTATTCAAAAGCGCATTATTTCTGTTTTTAGAGAAAAAGTTTTGCAAAATGATGACCCCAAACAATTTGCCGATCAGCTTGTTGGTGACTTGAAAGGGCTGTATCGATACCGCATTGGTGACTATCGTTTGATTTGCGTTTTTGAAGAGGGTGAATTGATTATTACTGCTGTAGAAGTTGGGCATAGGCGTGAAACATACCTTACAATAAAAAGGCGTCCTATAGTTTAATAGTTTACCCCTCATAAATTTCTCCTCCTTCTTCTTTTTCTTGACTTTGCATCAAGGCCATAACGTTTGTTTCTAAGGTATCTAGGGACGTTGCCCCGTAAGTGATGGGAATCAAGTCATCATCTTTTGCACTGTAGGCCATAAGGGCTGGGGCACTTTGAATACCAAAGGTTTCTGCCATATCGTTGTTTTTCCAAATGGTGGGGAATAAGGCTTCTATGTCTGCGTCTACTGACCCTTGTAAACTAATCACGATCACCTCAAAGCCATGAGCCTCTGCAAAGGTTTTAACAACCGGTGCAAAGGCTTTGCAATAGGCACAGTTGTTGGACACAAACAAAAACAAACCGTATGTCTTAGCCATACCTGCCAGCACTACCTGTCGTGCCGTACGTTCTTCATCATTTTTAACATGTCGCATAACTTGTGCTGTTGGGTTCTGAACTTCAGGGTTTAAAGTCGGCGTTGTAAGCACAACCCGCTGCCACTGCTCTGAAAATAAACTCGCCCTATCCGACATATCTTTTTGTGCTGCCATGTAATCTTTAACATGATTGTACGTTGGGCTCATCAGCGCTTTGGATCTCTTATCCTCTAACTGTTTCTTATATTTTTGAAGCTGCTCTGTATAATTCGGCTCTGTTGGTTTGTTTTGT
>CAZTIE010000225.1:0-1667 GCA_964613645.1 uncultured Verrucomicrobiales bacterium | reverse complement strand
TAAAATCACTAAATAATAATATTATATCTTATTTTATGCAGGCTTGGCTATATGTGAATGATGTGCTGATGGCGTTTCGGGAATCGGCTACCAATTTACTGGATTTACAGTTTAGTGATGAAGATATAGCGCCGTTCTTAAAAGGCCTTCGTGAAACGCAACAATCGCTTATGGGCCTTCGTCAAAATGCCTTTAAGAAGATGGATCAAATGCTGGGCTTTATTCAAAAAACACAAATGATAGAAACGCAGCTACATCATATGATGGGCAGCTTACCGGAACTATAAATATGTATTTAAAAATAAAACAATCTCGTCGTCAACTTAATTTTCAAGCATCCTCATGTACATTACAGTACTTCAAATTCAGTTTCTTAGAGCTTGGATGATTTTTAAACACATGCAAATGCAAACATATAAAATTTTGATGGAGGTTTAAAAAAATATGGATAACTTTACAATTTATACCCTTGGTGGTGGTGACATTCTTTTTATGGTTTTTAATGCGATTGCCTCATTGTTGCGCCCTGATGGCGGATCACTTATTACCCTATTTGTGACTATGGGAACCGTTGTTGGCGCTTGCATGGCTATGTGGATGACGGTTTATCAAAATGAAACGCAACCCATGCTTAAATGGTTTGTAACCTATACAATTTTGGTGACAGGGTTTGTGAGCCCCATTTCAACTGTTCTAATTTATGATTCTATGACAAACCGTGTACATGTGGTGGATAATGTTCCCTTTGCTTTGGCTTTTGGCGGATCTATTGTCTCAACTTTAGGCAATGGCTTTACACAAGCAATTGAGCAGGTGTTTCAACCGTCCCCAACAGAGATGGTTGGCGGCATTGGTCTTCAAGGTAATTTGGCGCCTAGTTACAGTAAAACAGGGTTTATTTTTGGGGCAGATGTTATTACCAATATGAAGCGTGTTGCCTTTGATAACCAAGATATAGAAGATAACATGCACGGCTTTGTAAACCAGTGTGTCACCTATGACGCGCTTATTGGTCGTAAATACACGATGCATGATCTAAAACACAGTGATGATTTATGGGGACTAGTCTCTGAAAAAGCCTCCCAAATGCGGGGTTTTCCCTGGCGTGATGTTGTGCGTGATGGTTCAAATAAGTTTGTGAGATCCAATGGTACGGAGATTATTACGTGTAAAGAAGGGGCGAGACGTCTCAATTCTTTGTGGAGTGGTATTACACACTCCAGCCTTGATGATCTCTCAAAAAAGATAGGTATTAATCAGGCCTGGAGTAAGGATCAAAACGCACTATCAAACCAAGTTAAATCCCATTTACCGGGTGCAATCGATAAGCTTACAAATAGTGCAAAAGGGGCGGCCGATCATATTAAACAGCAGCTGATGATATCCAGCATTTTAAAAGGGTCGGAGCAAAAAACGATTGAGCTTGGGGGATCGCCAAATTTTGAGGTGCGCCGTGCTTACTTACAGCAACGTGAAACCTATCAAACCATTGGCCATGTGATTGCACAAGGTCTTCCCAGTATTAAAAATGTTTTAGAAGCACTTTTATACTGCATGTTTGTTTTTGTGATGGGGCTGATTCTTCTACCAAACGGGGTGAAATTGCTTGGCTTTTATAGTCATTCCAAAAACAAACCGTATTCTCGAATAGTATCATCAATTGTTAA
>CAZTIE010000224.1:0-1681 GCA_964613645.1 uncultured Verrucomicrobiales bacterium | reverse complement strand
TTAAAAACATTGGGTGTGAAAGCTTTAGATGCTGTTGTCATCAGCCATCCTGATTTAGATCACCGCGGCGGTTTAGCATCGTTAGAACAAGCATTTACAATTCAAAATTTTATCGTCGATGATCCCACTTTTTATCATCGAGGTAGCAATTGTCACAATTATCCGTCTTGGGTTTGGGATGGCATTACGTTTGAGTTTTTTCCTATGCCGATGGAGTCACGCAGCAAAAATAATCATTCGTGCATTCTTCAAGTCAAAAATAACACAGGCCAAATGCTTTTAACCGGTGATGTTGAGCGCACAGGTGAGCGTTATTTGGTTAAGCATTATGCCGAGGCCCTAAAATCCAGTATTTTACTTGTACCACATCATGGCAGTAAAACATCATCGTCTGAGCTATTTTTAAAACAGGTGGCACCCATTGCTGCAATTGCTTCGTATGGTTTTGATAACCGCTATCATTTTCCGCATGAAAAAGCGATGAAATCCTATGATGTACAGGATATACCTGTATATTCTACCGAATTTTGCGGTCTGATTCGGGTTGATTTAAAGCATGGGCCCTCACCTAAGCAGCCAATCTGTACGAGGTATCATAAATCTCCACTCAGTCTGCGATCGTGGTTAAGTTCTTAAAAGAAATCTTTGGCCTTTCTTAAATACGCAAAACATGCTTCGGGTTTTTGTGAACTCCCACCTTGTTGTTGAACAAAGGCACGAACCTCGGGTTTATCTAAGCGTAAAAAAGGATTGATTTTTTTTTCTAAACCTATGGTGGATGGCAAAGAGTTTTGCGTGGGATTGGCTTCAAGAGTATGTAGATACTTTTGTATTGCTAGATTATGAGGCTCTACTGTACGTGCAAACTTTAAATTATGGCGTGTGTACTCATGAGCGCAATAAAGCTGTGTATCATCGGGTAATTGCTTCAGTTGCTGAAGCGATGCGTACAAATCAGCCATAGTTCCATCAAATACACGCCCACAACCTGCTGAAAACAACGTATCACCACAAAAAAGCCAACGTTGATTCGGTTCAAAATAACACACATGTGTTTGGGTATGACCCGGGGTATTTAATATATTAAATCTATATTGCCCTAATTGAATAAACTCCGGTTTTTGAGTTAACTCAAATAGATTATGTACCATGACATCAGGAAAATAATGTTCTAATTCACGTACGCCACCGATATGGTCAGCATGGTGATGGGTTAATAAAATATGTGTTAATCTGAGTTTTTCTTGAGCTGCAAAAGCCATAACAGGTGATGCATCACCTGGATCAACACAGATAAAATTTTCTTGATTTTTAATAACCCATATGTAGTTGTCTTGAAATGCAGGAAGAGCAATAATGGTCATGAAGGCGCTTTATTTTTTAAGAACTATACTGGTAAGTATACCTTTTGAAAAAATGGAGTCTAGCATGAATCGAACCGAACACCAGGACTCAACAAGCCACCGTGAGTATCTTGATGATGATATGGAAGATGACGAGGCGCTGGAGCATAAGCGAGCGATCAGGCGCACCCTTGAAGAACGCCTTGAAAAAAAACGCCTTAAACAAGAGTTAGAAGATTTTGATGGTGAACTTGAAGGCGATTTCGACTGGGACAGGTTTGACTCTTAGGAGATTAGAAAAAATAACTTAGTCTTTTATCAATAATCATGTATAATTA
>CAZTIE010000223.1:0-1692 GCA_964613645.1 uncultured Verrucomicrobiales bacterium | reverse complement strand
TCAAAAGTGACATATTCCGCTGGAAAATCCTCTTTGGATATTCTCTGAACCAGCGCTCAGTCATCCCCTCAAATTAAATTGGACATAAAATGTCATCCCAAATAGCATGTTGCTCAAGCAACTTATTAAAAAATGCCATCAGTACATCTTTTTCTTCTTGAGTAAAATGTTTATAAAAATCATAATAAAACATGCCTTGGCGTATGAGGGAATGCGTTCGTGTCTTGACAGTATTAACTTTTAATTTCTTATCAAATCCTAATTGCTCACCGGCTGCACCCAACAGAGTTAACAAAACATAGGCCACCGCGACAATTAGAAAAAGTCTATCTCTACGCTCCGCTGACTGGATATGAGTATGACTTAAACCAAAACCAAAACGCTGATCTTTAATATCTCTAAAATAAGGTTCTATTTTCCAGCGTCTCCCATAAAGATTAATAATCTCTCTGGTTTTTTTATTCGTGCAATTACTCACAAGATACCAGGCCTCTTTCATATTTTTTTCGCGGGTAATAATAACTTGCTCTACCAGAAAGGCTTCTTGAGTTAATCGAGCTTGTTTCAGGTTTCTTGCATGCCCCTTTGGATGGAGCCAATCGCGTGCTTTTTTAACTGTATCTTTGTTGCTAATGACTGTTGTGGACGATTTCAGACGAATAACATACTGGAATTTAAGTGTATTTCCAATGAAATCAAAAAAACGCTGAGAGGCAAATCCTCGGTCGGCAACAATCGTCACTGTTACATCAGGAGGTAAGATTTCTTTAAGACGCGATAACATTTGATCTTCGTAGTGACCTTGATTATGCTTTAATCGTTTCTTATCTACCGTGTGCCAAATTAAGGGTGTTGCTCGTCCATGATTCGTCAGTAAGTTAAGGCATAAACTTTTCTGATCATCGTGCCAAAAGCTCGTCCAATCTAAAGCAACCTCTATTTCTTTCCTATGCCCAATAATATAAGGAACCCAATATTCTGCAATATCCCAAATTTTTAATTTAGGGTTACTTATTAATCTGTCAATTTGTTTGGTCGCGTGCTTTTTATTTGTGCCTTTGGCAAAAGCGAGTCCTTCACCTAAGGAATGTAAGCGTAATGAGTCACTGTTCATTAAGCCCATTGCTGCATCTGCTAAGCTTTGTTGTCGCTTTAGATGCATGTCATCTTTGAAGATAGCTTTAAATTGTTTGCGAATTTGGTCTAAGTTCAATTGGATTTGCTGTTGCATCAGGAGGAAATCTCTTAGTTGAAAAGCAAGAGTATGATCCCCTTAACAAAAATTTCAACCCTAAAATTAAGCTTTAATAGCCGGAAATAAAGCATGAAAGAGAAAAAATTAGCCATCATCGGAAAACTTGTTCCTAAATTACGTTAAAATGAGGGGATCTCTGAGATACATCACAGGCCCACTGAATTATTTTTTTATAATACAAGCCTTGAGGATCCCAAAGTGAGCGCATACTCGAACAGAGTGCTGAGGTTTGTTCACAACCAAACGTGATTAATTGGCAATCGTCTATCTGATTCAAATAAAACCGGAATCGGTGTTCAGATGCGGCCGGAATATGCAAATTCTATTAAGCTTCTTGGCGATATCACATTCCACACCGACACCCACAAAATTTATAATTATCTCAGGGGTGCACATTTTCTATGTTATGGGCGGTGATTTTATGGTAAATTATAACC
>CAZTIE010000222.1:0-1730 GCA_964613645.1 uncultured Verrucomicrobiales bacterium | reverse complement strand
TGCCACCATCTTTTACATATAAAACAACACGGTGACGTAGGTCTAAGCTATAGGACATAATATAAACTCTTTTTTGACTTAGTAAACTGCAGATGGCTTATTTTTGGAATGACTACAGATTTAGATTTTAAAGCTAAAGTTACACATTCTTGTTTGAATTCTTCAGTGTATGTTCTTATTTTGCGGGTCATGTTTATACCCTTCATTGGTTGAACACAGGTTCATAATAGTGTGTCCTACTTTCCGGAGTCGATCCACTTGAATGTTGCGTCTAGTGATCATACAGTTGTGGCGCTTGGCATTGAACTCAGACAGTGTTTGAATTAAAAATTTTCACGAACCCAGTTTACTGTTTTGCTGAATATGTTATTACTTGCTGATAAGTTGGCTTGAATTAATTCTGCCTGATTGTAGTTTTGTTGATCAACAATACCAAATTGCAAAAGACCTGCACATGTGGAGAAGAGGGGGACATTCATTGACTCTGAATCTCCAAATAAATTATTAGGAACACCAATACGAACTTGTCCACCTAATTTGTCTGAGGCAAGCTCTCTTATGCCTGATAACTGGCTCACACCGCCGGTTAATACGATTCTTTGATAGGCTAATTTGTCAATATTTGAAGTATTCATACGTTTTTTTACGTATTCGAAAATTTCTTCAACACGTGCACGAATGATTTCTGATAAGTAAAATTTTGAAACACTTGGTGTTGCATGATCTGCGTTTTCACCAAGTTGAGGTATCATAATGCTTTCACGATCATTCTCAGAGATTGGCAATAAGGTGCCATATAAGTTTTTCAAACGTTCTGCTTGTGACACAGGTGTTGCAAGGACACGTGCAATATCTTTTGTGACATGTTCGCCACCGATTGGAATAGATGCTAAATCTATTAATGCGCCATCAATAAAGGATGCAAGTGTTGTTGATCCACCGCCTATATCAATAATTGTGGCTCCTAAAGACTTTTCATCTTCTACAAGGGTTGATAATCCTGATGCATAGCCACCTGCAACAAAACCATCAATATCTAAGTGGCATCGTGCCATGCAACTTGAAATGTTACGTATTAAGCCCGTTGGCGTTGTTAAAACAGATAGCTTTGCTTGTAAGGTATCTCCAACCATGCCGCGAGGGTCTAAAATGCCTGTGGCTTCGTCTAAGTTGTAAGTTGTTGGAATGATATGGATAATTTGTCTGTCACGAATATTTTCAAAATCTCTGCTAGATTTTATAAGTTTATGAATGTGCTGATCATTAATCGTATGACCAGATAAGGATGTTTTGGTTGTTAGGCGGTGTAACTGCACAGCTGGTGTTGGTAAGTTAATAAAAACGCTTCGAATATTACGTTCGGCACTTTGCTCTGCCGTATGCACAGCATTAACAATAGCATCCTCTAGTTGTTCTAAGTCAATAATTGCACCGTTTCGCACACCTTTTGATGCTTGTTGACCAAAACCTAAAATTTGTACCTGTGTTTTATTTGCGGTTTGTATAGGGCGTGCAATAGCGCAACATATTTTAGATGTGCCTATATCAATAGCTGCCAACACTTCTGAACGTTGGTTTTTTTTCTGTTTTTGAAAAATAGCCATTAATATTTACCTTAGTATTTTTTAATTTTACACTTGATTTATATATATCAAATATTATAGTTCAAAGAAAGACCCCTGTTCTAAACTGAAGAGCAACACCTTAAACTAAATATTGCTGAACCAGCA
>CAZTIE010000221.1:0-1739 GCA_964613645.1 uncultured Verrucomicrobiales bacterium | reverse complement strand
TCAACTTGAATCAATTATTAATATTTCGTTAACATCATAAAACGACATCTAAAACATGAAGTCAAGAAAAAAATTGACTGGCGTTATCTTTTTATAAAAAAATGGCCCACTATATAAAACTTTCAAGCGATGTGTTTAAAAACACATCCAGAGGAATACCACCTGTTCCAATTAAAAGCTTGCTATCGGCGCTAAATTTTTTATCAAATAATTCAAGACCAGGTATGCTGGTTATACGTTTTCCACTTTTTACTTCTATCACAATAAGTTTGCCATTTAATTCAATGACGAAATCGACTTCCTTATTGTTTTCACGCCAGTAGTAAACTTTTGCGTTGTTATACGATAATAAATACGCGCCAATAGCACTTTCAACAAGTCTCCCCCTTATTTCGGGATCTTCCATGGTTTGTTTAAAATTCATTTTCATAACACTTGATTGCAGGGCGGTATTAAAAACCTGGAACTTAGGGGAACTTTGTCTTGTCTTAAGAGGTTCTTTTATATATTTATGAATTCCTTTTAAAACGCCTGATTGTTCTAATAAAGTTAAATAGTGTGCAAGTGTTGTGGTGTTACCAGCATCCTGCATTTGACCAAGCATTTTATTAAATGATAATATCTGACCGGAATAATCACATCCTAAACGAAATAATTCCCGCAAAAGGGCAGGCTTGTGAATAATATGTTGTGAAAAAATATCTCGACTAACAACAGGCTCAATAATAGAGTCTTGGATATACGCAAAAAAACGACTTTCATCATGCCTAAAAGGAAGGGCGCCTGGATAAGCCCCAAAATAAATAAATTCATCTAAGGTTAAATCAAAGGCTTCTCGGCACTCACTATACGTCCAATGCGTAATGGGAATAATTTCGAATCTTCCTGCCATACTCTCGGTTAAGCCTTTTTTTAATAATAAAGCAGAAGATCCAAGAAGGACAATTTTTACATTTTTATTGTGTATCGTATCTTCATCAAATAGCCTCTTAACGCGTTCAGACCACTGATCAATCTTTTGAATTTCATCAATAACAAGTACAACACCATCAGGATGCGTTGCAGATAAAGCACGGGCCGCTGACCATTGTTGTTCAATCCATAATGTAGAAAAACCACTTTCAGCCATGGCATATATTTTGGGTGCATCGATCTTATTTAAGACTTGATGCACAAGTGTTGTTTTACCAACCTGACGTGCTCCCGATAAAATATGAATTTTATTTCTTTTTTCTTTTAATCTGTTTAAAACCGTTTGAAGAATTCGGCGTTCATATATCATAGTAGTCACATTATTTAGTATTTATATATATACTAACGCGTATTTTTACTCAATGCACTAAAAATATTTTTGCATTCTTGATAGGGACATACTTTATAGCCGAATATCATGCTCATTCATCTTTAAAACTTAAAATCACCCAATTCTTACATTTCTGGCCTTTAGGTAGACATAAAGTGTTGTTTTTGAAATCCCCAGTTGAGCGGCAATATTTTTAACGGATATTGTGCCATTTTTATAAAGAGCCTCCGCTATTTCTGCTTTCTCTCGTGCTTTTGGGGAGAGCCCTTTTGGTCTGCCTCCTTTTCGGCCGCGAGCGCGTGCAGATTTTAGACCGGCTTGCGTTCTCTCACGAATAAGTTCGCGCTCAAATTCAGCAAGAGAGGCAAAAATACCAAATATGAGTGGCTTTGTTCGGCAGGGTCTTGAAAGTTGAGAATTTCTAACTATTTTGTTA
>CAZTIE010000220.1:0-1748 GCA_964613645.1 uncultured Verrucomicrobiales bacterium | reverse complement strand
ATTTTACACGAAAAACTCTCTTAACTACTGGTCCAAATTTCGGGGGGCACTACGGTTTCCTTCTGATCCACGCATCCAGTGTTTTCAAAATTGTTGGCCTGTCCGCGATGGAGAAATAATTTCCCCAACCTAAGAGCAACTTTCTCAATTCAAAGATGATGGATTTTAGGCTTTTACCGCGGTTCCGTTTGGTTTCTTTTCGGATCTTATCCTTAAGGTGTAGCGGCTTTTTTTTTCCTTATTTACCTTAAGTTTAAGCTTCTTCTCGATGAATTTTGTCGTGGATTTCAGGACAGATTCCGTTGCTCACTTTTTGTTATTTTTCATAACTTTCTCGCTTAAGGTGACACGACAAACTTATTTGCCCTTCCCCCTGATGTCTTGGAGGACTATGACAGCACACTGACTTCTTGCCTCCATGGTGCGGGTTTCTATCTCTAGAAACTCTTGTTGGACGTTTGTCTAATACTATAGGAAACATGATCTCCCGGGGTAAGATTCAAAACCTTCTGCTTACCGGACTAGATTTACCTATTTGCACATTTGATCACAAGACAGTCTATTGTGTATAAATGCCACGTTGCCAGGCGCCCATAAACACATTAGAATATGCCGCCTGTTGCCGCAGTGGTGAGTGTCATAAAAGCATGTTAGGCTTAAATAGTGTTTGTTTTATTGTACTTAGTCTATGTCAACGCTGCCCTTATTACCTTGGTTGTTTCTGTTTGTTATTTTTTTCACTCTGCTTATTTTAGATTTAGGTATTTTTCATAAACGTGGCACCGCACCAAACTATAAAAATAGTCTTGGCATCAGTATATTCTATATTTTTATAAGTTTCTTGTTCGCTGCCTATGTTCACGTGAATTTTGGAAGTGGAAAATCACAAGAATTTTTAGCAGGATATTTAATTGAAAAGTCTCTGTCACTTGATAACATTTTTATTATCGCAATGATTTTCTTTTACTTTAAAATACCAGCAGCTTACCAACATAGGGTTTTATTTTGGGGCATATTAGGTGCTGTGGGTTTGCGCGGCATTCTGATTGGACTTGGCAGCGTTATGGTGAATCAGTTCGCTTTTGTTCTATATATATTTGGGGGATTCCTCATTTTAGTTGGCATTAAAATGTTATGGCATAAAGAAAGTGAGAAAGATATTTCTCAAAGTATACTACTGCGTCTCGTTAAAAAGTTTATTCATATCAATCATGAGCTTGATCAAGATGTATTTTTTAAAAAGGGTGCAAAGGTATATCAAGATAAATGGATTAAAACATACTATACAGCAACGCCACTGTTTTTAAGTCTTATGATGATAGAATTTGTGGATGTTATTTTTGCCGTTGATAGTATTCCTGCAATTTTTTCCATCACAACAGACCCCTTTATAGTGTATAGCAGTAATATTTTTGCAATCTTAGGCCTTAGATCGCTCTATTTCGTTTTGCAAATGATAGTGGATAAATTTAAATATCTGCAATATTCACTAAGTCTATTGTTAATTTTTATAGGGAGTAAAATTTTCGCAGTACACTTTTTGCCAATAGCAAAAGTACCAACAAGTATAACGCTTAGTGTGACAGCTGTTTTATTAGGTGGTGGTATGCTGGCATCCCTGTGGGCTAATAAGAAAGTATAAGAATTAACCTAATTTTAACTTTCCCCTGATACTATCAACAATAGAGGGCCACTGATTCGGTGGAGGAGGAATTATTTGTGATTCCTTGGCGGCAGTCATACTGACA
>CAZTIE010000219.1:0-1763 GCA_964613645.1 uncultured Verrucomicrobiales bacterium | reverse complement strand
ACTAGAAAGCGCATCTTTGTGCAGCCTAAACTGCACGATGAGCCAGGCAAACCAACGTTTAATTGAGTGGCGAGATGGCTTAATCTGCTTTGCAACGGCACGAGCGCTGCTGCCTAATAACAGGAGTAAAATTGCCGTTTGCTGCGTTTCCCATAAATACCAGCGTCGAGGTGGGATGCATTCGGGCAAAGCAGACATGGTTTTTTTACATGCAGAGCAATAATATCGTTGAATCAAAATGGGATTTAATGCTGCATTACCATCATCACGACCGGATTTACGTGGGTAATTACCATGGCACCAAAGATTTAACTGGCCGCAATTTTCACACCGTGCTGGGCGCAATTTTTCCTCTGATTGGTGCTCAACGTCATTTTTGTATTGGATCAATGACAAGATCTCTGGCAAAATATGCAACATGACTGATTATCTTTAAATTTGTTTTGTCAGAAATTCAATTTTACAGATTGATCAGTCATACCTCACTATTTATTTTTTGTCGCGCCATATTTCACTTTTGCATGTATTCAAATAATTAATTTATTACGGGATAAAACGAAGGGTTAAGCGTTATATTCTTTGAGACATTACAATAAGCGCCAGTACATTGGATTTTTTTCACGTTGATGAAATTCTAAACTCCAAGCAAAAAGCCTCGCGATTTTTGCTTCAGCTTCTGCTCCTTGTGTACTTAACGTATTTGATTTTTCAAACAACTGCTCGCGTAACAGAGCATACTCAGGCGATTTTTCATCATCAGGCGAAGGTATGATTTCAGTTTTTCCAAGATAAGCGATCTCACCTTCTTGTTGCCGTTCACGCAGCCAGTCGACCAACTCTTGTGTTGAGTTACAATCGTCAATGTTGTAATCGCGAATGTTGTTTAATATTTTTGAGGTTTCCCATGTATCGCCATCAGGCATTTCGCGCCAATGCTCATACACAACCACTGAATCACTACCCGACCCCACCTCCGTATCACGCTTACCTCGGTAAAGATGCTCCACGTTTTTAATCGAGTAACGCGGCTCGCCTAACAATAAACTACCTTTGACAACTTTATATAAATCAACAAACACTTCGTTACGTAAGAGCTGGTCAACCTCATATTCACAAGTTCCATGGCGCCCCATGAGTTTGCGACACGCCGTTATTTCGTAAGGCGCATAATGATAAATATGCATGTTCGGATCACGCTGCCAGCGATCAAATACCCAGATAATAAACGATTGAAATGTGGCTTTTTCTTGTTCTTCATCATGTGCCCAAAAATCTTTGTAGTGACGCACGCCTTCATCAAAAAACGCAGCACCCCACAAATACTCTAAACCGCCTTCTTCAAGGGGAAAGCCTTCAATATCAAAATAAATATCCAGTGATGAAGCAGGAGGAAGTAAAGACAAGCCTTTTTTTCTCTCCGCGTCATGCGGAAGTATTTGATAACGCGGTACATCCAAGCCCCTGCTTTCTTGTTGGATTTTGGCTTGATCTTTGAGTCTTGCATATACATCAACATGCATTCCCTTAATGCACTCCAAAGGTGTTTCAACCATCTCTTGCATGGTATGAATTCCGGCTTGATTTAATTTTTTAATTTGATTTCTGGTGATCGTTGCTATTTGAGAAAGATGATCGACCTCAAGTAATCGATTTTGAGCATAGTTAGACCAGCGACCCCAAGTGCTAGAGTCAGCAGGGTTAGGACAATTGTCTGATGAAAAATGCTGGTGCATATCCAAAAAGCGTCGTTTTAGATTGAGGTA
>CAZTIE010000218.1:0-1766 GCA_964613645.1 uncultured Verrucomicrobiales bacterium | reverse complement strand
TTCGGCAATTGCTTCATCCTCAAGGATTGCCTCCAAAGCGAGTTGTGCTTTATATTTCGCCGAGTTCTTTTTCGTATTTTACTCATTATGTGTAATCCTTTTTAAATCAGATACGATACCTTAACACCCTGTCTGATTTATTAGGACCACCTCATAAAAAGCTGGTTCAAAATGTAAAAAAATGTTATTTTTTCTCATGGAGGAAAAAATGACACCGTTAGAAAAATTTTCATTATTGCCGACAGCTACTGCATTTACGCTAGTAGCGTTATTGACATCATGTGAAAAAAAAGCCCCAGAGCCAATAAAAGAAGAAAAAACAATAAATATAGAAAGCAAAAAAATGGAATTTGAAACAATTGACACAGCAGAAGGTACCGGAAAAGTTGCAAAGAAAAAAGATACTCTTTTGATGCACTATACTGGTCGCCTAGAAGATGGGACAAAATTTGATTCTTCGTATGACCGCGGTCAACCGCTCCAGTTTGATCTTGGCATTGGTCAAGTGATAAAAGGATGGGATGAAGGTATTGAAGGCATGAAAGTGGGCGGAAAACGCACACTAAAAATACCATCAGAAATGGGGTATGGTGCTCGTGGTGCCGGAACAGTTATACCCCCACATGCAAACCTTATTTTTGACATTGAACTGGTAGATGTTATCAGCTAAGTTTTATTGAACTTGAATATACTCAAAAAAAACGCCCTACTTAGGGCTTTTTTTTATTACATAATGTGGTTCTCCCAGCATGAATTCAGCATACTGTCACATAATTCTATTTAACAAAGGTTATTAAAAAAAAGATAAGATACTACTGATGAGTTCTTTTATATCATTTAGTTGCTTTAGTTTATGCTTGGTTCTGGAACGTTTCATACAATCTAGCAAGGATAGCAGATTTAGCATATTTATTTTTAAACGCCAATTTTCAGGCAAACAAATCCCTTGGAGGATAAGCCCTTCAAAAAAGCATCTTCATATTCTGGCGGCATATAATCTTTATATCGCAGCATATTTGCCACATCACAGAGAGTGGATCCTGAGAACGAAAATTCCCAATCCAAAATACCTGAAATTTCCATACGGCCATTCACATCCTCCACCAATATGTTGGATGGATCAAAGTCCACATGAACTAAGTTTTTTTCTTCTGCATCAGGCAACAGGTGCCCATATAGCACTATTATTCTATCTATTTGATGGCGCTCGCTTTCAGATAAGATGGACACCACATAATCATCCATTAAAGTACTTTTCAAGAAATCTATATAATCCTCTTGGGTGATTGTTTTTGTAATTTGTAAATCATTATTAAGCAAACCACTTTTATCAAACTTCATAGAAGAAATAGAATTCAGCATTACGTCAACCTCAAACATAATCTGCCCAATATGAGGTGCCTTATTATGAAGCAGAAAATCTCGCAGTGTTATCCCAGGTGAAAATTCAGCAATAGCAAACGTATATCCAAATTTTTCTTTAATCTGATAGATTTGTGGTATAGGGATTTTGTCTATTAATTTTTGAGCAAGTTTTTGCTCTCTATTTGCTGCGCTTGGATCACGTACATAAATTCTTAAAAGCCTTGGTGCATTAATACCTACTTTAATATTAATATTGGCACATCCACCATCAATAATCTCATAGTGTGGGGTTTTATCTTTAGTGTAAAATACGTGCAACATCCGTTCTATTAAATCATTAGATGGGGTAAGCGTCCAAAGAACCCCATCTTTTTATAAATAATGAAGTCTGCCATATTTTA
>CAZTIE010000217.1:0-1769 GCA_964613645.1 uncultured Verrucomicrobiales bacterium | reverse complement strand
TGAGTTAAAACAAGTCTCATCCATGCTAAAAGCTGACGCAAATATCATTCAGTCGCCCGAAGCGATCGAATGTTTTTTACCAGAAACCCAAGAAAACTGCCCTCAAATTGTCAATAACATTGAAAAAAGACTTCACGCTCCAGATATGACGAAGTTAAATAAATTGAGGGGGGCTTATTATGTTAATATTAATGGTGCTGCTCCTTATTTATTCATATCAAAGGCGAATGGTAATAATGCAATGGAAATTTATGGCATTAATATTGAACCATCCGGAATTCAAACCCATAATTTAGGTCTTATATATAACCCACAATTTAGAATTATTGCCCCACGTGGTGGTTACTCAACCTACGACTTCAATCATATTCAAACTCGATTTTATATCGATTACTATGGCAAAGAAGATTGGCTTTATCAAGACGCCTCTGGATTAAGTTATTTTGGCCAAATCCCTTGGAATACTTGCATCCATGGCATTTGTGCGAAAGCGTATAACAGTATGTATGTTGTCCCTTTCTAAAAAATAGCTAACCTTTTTTATTAAAATTTATAAGGAAAAATTCATGGACAGAAAAAAATTTGCTTTGGCCGGCACACTTTCTCTTTTAATAGGGTGCCCACTGAGTCATGCCCATTCGATTACCATCAATTCAGCTAAGCTCAATGCGCTCACCGCAAACCCTGAGCAGCACAGAACACTCATCGGCTCGGGCTATCTTGCCAATGCACGCTACCCCATGCAGCACTGCCTAAAAGACACTGATGTGATTTTATCGAACATGCAAGCTGAACTGTCTATTCAGCAAACAACCGATATGGATGATTTGGCACAACAACTTGATGTCGATTTATCATCCAGTACCGGTTGGCGAAAATTATCCGTGAGTGCCGCAGCAAAATACATTCGCGCGCTTCAAAGCAACACACATTCCCTTCATTTCACTTACTTAAACACCATATCAACCGATGCAGCATTCGATTTTGGTGATACGTATGGAGAGGATGCACTCAATTCAACCGGTCAAGCCTTATTTCGTCAAGGTGTGGATGAGTTTATTGAGACCTGTGGCGATAGCTACGTTGATCAAGTCCGACTTGGCGCAACCCTTGCCGTCACCCTTCAAGTGAACTTTAAATCACAACTACAAAAAAGCCAATTCGAAGCATCGTTCAAAGGTAAAATCAGCAGCCTTTCTGAAACTTACATCAGCTTAAACCAAGCGCTTCAAGACAGTGGTTCTTCGGCATCCATCGAAATTCTTGCGTTTCAAATGGGAGGGCAGCCGATGTACCTTAACTCCGTCCTTGGATCGAGTAAAGATGGGCATCACGTAGTACACTGTTCAGCAAGCCAACAGGAAAACTGCGTCAATATCTTAGATGATGTCACCGCTTACGCTCAAGCGTCTGGCGCATGGGAAAAAACAGGCTTTACAAAACAGATTCAGTTAGACGAATATTCTTTACGTGCAGAAACACTGCATCCTATCCAGTCTTCATATGCGCGCTTATCTTCTTATCGTAATTTTGGTATTCCTATTCCTAAAAAAGCAATTTCATCGCAAGCAATTGATGCACGTAAAAAATTAAATGATTTATATGATAAAAATCAAGAAGATGTTTCATTTTCAAATTCTATTGTAAACTCAGCGGCCTTCCCATTTTTAGAAAAAACAACTCAAGTTGAGTTAAAACAAGTCTCATCCATACTAAAATCTGACGCAAAGATCATTCAATCGCCCGAAGCGATCGAATGCTTTTTACCC
>CAZTIE010000216.1:0-1770 GCA_964613645.1 uncultured Verrucomicrobiales bacterium | reverse complement strand
CTGATAAATATAAAGTTCCCCGTATTTGTTTTGTAAATAAAATGGATCGTATGGGGGCAAATTTTTATCGCTGTGTTGATATGATCGTTGATCGTTTGGGTGCAAAGCCGCTTGTTTTAGCACTTCCTATTGGATTAGAGGCAGACTTCATTGGTATCGTTGATTTGATTAAGATGAAAGCAATCATTTGGAAAGATGAATCCTTAGGTGCCGAATTTGATATTACAGACATTCCTGCTGACTTAAAAGAAAAAGCAGATGAATATCGCCACACATTGCTAGAAACAGCAGTTGAAGCTGATGATGAAGCAATGGAGCTTTATTTAGCAGGTGAAACAATATCTGAAGAAATGCTTAAAAAATGTATCCGTAAGGGTGTAATGGGAGATTTGTTTGTTCCTGTGCTGTGTGGATCTGCATTTAAAAACAAAGGTGTTCAGACGCTTCTAGATGCTGTCGTTGATTATTTACCGTCACCATTAGATGTGCCGTCTGTGACTGGTATTGATGGTCGTGGTAATGAAGTTGCGCGTAAGGCAGACGATAATGAACCGTTTTCGGGTTTGGCCTTTAAAATCATGACGGATCCTTTTGTTGGATCTATTACATTTATGCGCGTTTATTCTGGAACACTTCAAACTGGTACACGTGTTTTTAACGCAACTAAAGATAGAGAAGAACGTATCGGTCGTATGCTTTTGATGCACTCTAACTCTCGTGAAGATATTAAAGAAGCATGTGCTGGTGATATCGTTGCGTTGTGTGGTCTTAAATTGACTACAACTGGTGATACACTTTCAGATCCTTCAAAGCCTGTGATTTTGGAAAAAATTGAATTTCCAGCACCTGTGATTGAAATTGCAATTGAGCCGAAGACAAAAGCTGACCAAGAGAAAATGGGTCTGGCACTTTCACGGTTAACACAAGAGGATCCTTCGTTTACAGTTGAAACTGATCATGATACTGGTCAGGTTGTTATTAAGGGTATGGGCGAGCTTCACTTAGAAGTTAAAGTTGATATTTTAAAGCGTGAATATAAAGTTGACGCAAATATTGGTGCGCCACAAGTAGCATACCGTGAAACAATTACACGTTCTGCTGAGTATGATTACACACACAAAAAACAATCTGGTGGTGCTGGTCAGTTCGCGCGTATTAAATTGGCGTTTGAGCCTTTGGAGCCAGGTTCCGGCTTTCAATTTGAAAGCAAGATTGTTGGTGGATCTGTTCCTAAAGAATACATCCCTGGTGTTGAAAAAGGTCTTAAAATGCAAATGAATAACGGTGTTTTAGCTGGTTTCCCAACAATTGATTTTAAGGCAACATTAATTGATGGTGCATACCATGATGTTGACTCTAGCGTATTAGCCTTTGAAATTGCAGCACGTGCTGCATTTAGAGAGGGTATTCCAAAATGTGCGCCTAAAATTCTTGAGCCAGTGATGAAGGTTGAAGTGATTAGTCCTGAAGATTATTTGGGTGATGTGATCGGTGATTTGAATAGTCGTCGCGGTCAAGTAACTGGTATGGATCAACGTGGTAATGCCCGTGTTGTTGATGCAATGGTTCCTTTGGCAAACATGTTCGGTTATGTGAAAACATTGCGATCAATGTCACAAGGTCGTGCACAATTTTCAATGGTATTTGATCATTACGAACAAGTACCACAAAATGTAGCAGATGAAATTAAAGAAAAAGCATAATAAGGAGAAGAGATTATGGCAAAAGCGAAATTTGAAAGAAATAAACCACACTGTAATATAGGAACGA
>CAZTIE010000215.1:0-1789 GCA_964613645.1 uncultured Verrucomicrobiales bacterium | reverse complement strand
AATTTACGCTTGCCTAGACTAACGGACCGCTTGCGATTCAGCCCCCGAAGGAGACTTTCACTCCAAAGTTTTGCACCATGCCCGGCGCACAGACCGTAGTAGAACTATTTACTACGAGGATGGGCATCTAAATAAGTTGAGAGTAATTTCTTTTTATCTATTTGCGTATATATTTGCGTTGTCGACAAACTAGCATGCCCTAAAAGTTCTTGAACGGCGCGCAAGTCGTCAGAACTTTCAATTAAATGTGTTGCACAAGAGTGGCGCAGCGCATGCGGGGTGGCAGATTCTGGTAAGTTAGAAAGCTCACGGTACCGCTGTAATTGACGCTCTGCCGTACTTACTCCAAAACGCCCACCCTTAATGCCGTAAAACAAGGGTGCGTTATTACCTTTAGCGTAAGGACATATATTAAGGTAATTATTAAGGGCCATTCTTACAGTCTCCATTAAGGGTACAGATCTTTGCTTTCCACCTTTTCCTTTTATCAAAATCGTTTGTGATATAAGACAACTTTGATTCAGTTGCAATGCTTCACTAATGCGTAGGCCTACACTGTATATCAACATAAAGAATGCTTTGTCTCTAAGCCCAACCCAAGGTTTATCAGATAATTGGGTGATATTTTCAAATACATCAAAAACTTGTTCTTGCGATAAAGGTCTTGGTAATGTTTTGGGTGTTTTCGGTGGGCGCATCACATCAAAAGGCGATTGCTGAATATATTGATGTTTTTGCAAAAATAGAAAGAACATTTTCACACTAGAAAAAGCGCGTCCAGTAGATTTTTCTTGATAGGATTCTTGTCTGAAAGATAACCAGGATCGAATATTGGGAACTTTCAAATTTTGCAACATTGAAAGCGAGATAGTATCCCCAAAATGTTGCTGTAAAAATTGCAAAAATTGCGTAATGTCTTTTGAATATGCTTTCACCGTATGTTCAGAATGCCTACCATAAAGACTATTCAACCATTGATCAAATATTTTTTTAAACGTAGCGTCCATATAGAAATCACATATACCTTTTATCTTTAATATACACACAAAAACATTGATTAAAAGTCATAATCAGCGTATTTTAAGAAATAAAGTAATGTGATAGACAATAATATGACAAAAGTAGAAATCAAAAAAGACACTCATTTAAAAACTGTATCTACCGATCACCAAAAAGCACTTTTTTTTGAAAAAAATGCAGATATTGCAAACCCAAAAAAAATGAACCGCTTTACTATGGGGCAAACAAAGCGATATATACGTCCGACCATATTAGGCGCTATTATCGTTTTATTCAGCATTGTTTTGTATCAATATTTTAAAAATAATAAAAATCAGGAATATTCACTTGAACACAAATTCTCAAGGCTTGAAAAGCTAAGCAATCAGTCTTTTAAAGGGCTGGATTATTATGCAAATGTTAAGGCAACAAAAATTTCAGTATCAGGCGTTTCTAATATTTATGGCACACTAAATATAGTAGATTCGCATTTAAAAGATGTTAATGTCTATGGACCTTTAACTGCGCAAAACTCTTATTTTCAAGATGCAAATATTTATGGCTTTGCCATATTATCAACGACGCGCTTTCGTGACTTAGAAGTTTACGGTCAACTATCTGCTAATAAGCTTGTTGTTGAAAGTGATGTATTTGTGGCAAGCACTGTAAATTTACATCATGCGCAAATTAACCGTATGGAGTGTGCGGGGTCTGATATTAATCTGCATAATTCAACAGTTAAAAAAATTACTGTCAGCGGAGAAGATGCTAAAAATCCTGTTATAAGCCT
>CAZTIE010000214.1:0-1790 GCA_964613645.1 uncultured Verrucomicrobiales bacterium | reverse complement strand
GTGTGATGGATTTGGATTTAATATGAGTGTTCAAATATTTGACGGGATCGTTCAGAGTCTGACCCGAATGGCACTTACTTAAGCCGTAACACCATGAAATATATATAAAAAAAGCAGTCTTTCAGTGATAAACTTATTGCGTCGAACAAATAGCAATCACGGAGAGCCTGCTTTAATGAATACTAATAACAAATTTATACAGCTTAAACAACAAAATATTCGCAAACACATAAGAGGTAGTAAATTGAGAACCTTTTTCAATTTGCTGAATTCATCAGATTTATCATTAACAATAGAGCAGACATTACCAAAACATAGAAAGCGTTCCTACCCACCATTAACTACGTTATCAATGTTTCTGACACAAGCACTAAATTCTGATAGCTCATGTCAAAATATTGTTAATATGGTTGCTATTGAAAGGATAAAATCAGGTTCCCATCCAGCAAGTACATTGACGGCAGGATATTGTCGCGCAAGACAACGATTGCCAATAGCCCTGGTATCCAATTTAGTATACAAAACAGGCCAACTAACAAATGCCTTGATCCCAAAGCAATGGCGATGGCATGGTAAGCGGGTTCATCTTATAGATGGCACAACTTTAACCATGCCGGATACCAAAGAAAACCAAGCAGTATATCCTCAACAAAAGATACAAAAAACGGGACTGGGATTTCCCATCTGTCGCGTAGTCGGCGTAATTTGTCTATCAAGCGGCGCGATTATTAATGCCTCAATTGGACCCTATAAAGGAAAAGGAGGGAGTGAGCACACCCTCTTGCGCCAGTTATTAAACACATTTAGCCCTGGAGATCTTGTGCTTGGCGATGCTCTGTATGGCTCATATTTTTTATTGTGTGCCTTATTTCATCGAGGAGTCGATGTGGTCTTTGAGCAAATAGGTGCACGTAAATCCACGATTGATTTTAATAAAGGAGAGTATTTGGGCGTTAATGATCATCTCATACAATTAACAAAACCCAAACGCAAACCTGAATGGATGACCAATGAGGAATATGAGCAGCACCCAGATTCATTATCTATCCGTGAGGTAAAAATTGCTGGGAAAGTACTTATAACAAACCAGATTTCGGTTGAAAACGCATCAAAAGCGGACTTAAAAAAATTGTATAAAAAACGATGGAATATAGAAGTAGATTTCAGAAATATTAAAAGTACCTTGGGGATGAGTGAGTTAAGTTGCAAAACACCGGCAATGAATGAAAAGGAAATATGGGTTTATTTTCTAGCCTATAATTTAATTCGTTTGTTAATGGTTCAAGCAGCATTGCATACGAAAGTTTTACCAAGACAGCTGAGTTTTAAACATACACTCCAACTATGGACAGCGTTTACCGATCCCGATGATCTTGATGATTCGGAGATGAGAACAAAAAAATTGTTTGTTTTGATTTCAGAACGAAAAATTGGAAATCGACCCGGGCGTATAGAGCCGCGCGCTGTTAAACGACGACCCAAACCATTCCCACTATTAATGCAGATAAGGTCTGTTGCCAGAGAGGGTATTAAGCAAAATGGACATCCTAAAAAGCTTAAGTAAGTGCCATTCGAGTCTGACCCCATTGATTTTACAGCCTACCGAAATATGGTTCTCTCCCACGATTTCCCTTATTTTACATAAGTATTGGGTTATAAAGTTTCACTCGTGATAGGAGCAATATTTTTGTCTAGGAAATAAAAATATAGCTTGGGATCGAGCTGTATATCCGACATGGGCGTAACCGGCACCCCGCTCAGGGCGCGCACTGATTTATAAGGGATTAATG
>CAZTIE010000213.1:0-1833 GCA_964613645.1 uncultured Verrucomicrobiales bacterium | reverse complement strand
TGTATCAAGTATGCTTCAAGATAGTAGAGCGGAAGGTAATGCTCAAGTTACTTATGATGCCAGCAAAAAGGAGTGGTCAAGTGATAAATTTGTTCTAAAGGCTAGTTTGCTAAAAAGTTCTTGGGAAGCTCTTATTACGAGCCTTTATAAACATCAACAAACGCCTAAAGTGCCATTGATGGAGAAGTCTAATAGTTTTGAAGTATTTCAAGATATACGAGTATCACCATTTTCTGGCAAACACCCAAAATCATGAACTTTAACTGGACCTGTAGGGCTATGGGGCGTTTTTAAAGATCAATTTGTTCATATGAAAGATGGTATAGCATATACGTTAAATTTGGAATCTAATGTACAATCTCAATTTACTGCGCTAGAGAACAGTACAACTAAAGAGGGTGAAAAAATCATAGAAACCAATAGGGACATGAGTGATTTCTTGGTTGTAGATGGTAAGATGTTTATCTTATATCACTCTCGTACAACAACAACGGTACCTTGTAATTCAACTTCAGAGTTACAGACTGGAAGAGCTCTAGCCGAACCTCATGTAACAACTGAAAATGTCTATAGAATTAAGGTTGTCAACTTGAAATCTGCTGGCACTCAAGCAGATGCTACTATAGCCGATTTTCTTGCTAAAGACCAAACTTATCAAGATGAAGGAAATTGAGAAAGGAGAAAACTGTTACTTCGTGGTAATGATGTTGTTTTTGTACAGTCAGCAAAAACGATGTGTGTAATAGATTCAATAACAATGGTGCAACGTGAAGATAGGTTGCCTGTTCTACCGTTCACGAAAAATATTGATTATGTAAAAGATGTTGCAACGGATGGTAAGAATATAAGTGTTTTATTTCATCAGGGTCCAGACCGTGTACGACACATTATGTCGTTTGATTCCATGAGCAGTGTGGTTTCCCAAAATGTTGATAATGTAGATGACTGGAGCACAACTTTTGGCATGTCGTCTAAGTACATTGTTACCATGGGAATTGAAAAAAAATTAGGTGTTGGCATTGCCAGAGGTGATCATCATGTTGTATTGCGTGTGACTTCTTTGGGAGCAAAAAATAAAAAGCAATCTTTTGTTTTCCCTGTCACCTTGAGGAGTTTTAACTTATTATCACTATCTGTGACTGGTGATGATGCATACGTTTTTGGCGTAAATGAAGAAACGCAAAAAAAACAACTATGGAAAGTTAATCTTGAAACAGGAGATGGGTCAATGACAGATTTTGCTGGCGTTTTGGATCCTCAATATCATGACCATATTCAATTGACATCAAATGGATTTTTTGTTTTGGAGAACGATATTTTGAAATTTTACCTGGGTAATCAAGAGGCTCTCTGATAGTTACTGTTGCGCAGGAATGACAGTGAGCATACAACTGGTTGCGGGTTATGGTATTAGTTTTTTGTAATTTTGGTGTTGGTGATTCTGGGATTTAGTTTCTTTGGCTCTATGATATTTCCTGGAGTAACTTATGCAAAGCGTTCGCATCCCATTAAATCAAGTATTAATCTCTGAAAAAGAGTTGTTACTTTTTCTATACCATAACACTGTCTTTTAAAAAGGTTGATCTTATTATTTAGCCCTTCAACAAAACCGCTATTTTTGCGTTCTTTAAAGTAATTAAGAATGCCAGTTTTATAATCATTCCCAAAACAAGTCATATGCAGTATACTAAGTCAAAAAAGAGCTTATATTATGTCCTATAGCTTAGACCTACGTCACCGTGTTGTTTTATATGTAAAAGATGGCGGCACTAAAATATTGTGAATTAGCACCTTAATAGAGCCACTTTATGTGCAGTCTAATGGAGCCAGGTT
>CAZTIE010000212.1:0-1836 GCA_964613645.1 uncultured Verrucomicrobiales bacterium | reverse complement strand
GCACCTGTTGCAAAAAAACAGCCAAAATCATTAACGATACATAATGACACCAGAATTGATGATTATTTTTGGATGCGTTTAAGTGATGAACAAAAAAACGCTAAAACTCCCGACAAACAAACCCAAGATGTTTTAAATTATTTAAATGCCGAGAACGATTATTTAAATAAAACAATGAAACATACTGAAGCTTTTCAGTTAAAATTGTACAATGAAATTATAGGTCGCATAAAAAAAGATGATCAGTCGGTTCCTGTAAATGATAATGGATATTCTTATTATACCCGTTTTGAAGCCGGTGGAGATTACGCTTTGTATTGCAGAAAAAAAATTGATGGCGACGGAAAGGAAGAAATTATGTTGAATGGACCAATAATGGCAAAAGGTTACGCCTATTATGGCATTGGTGGTCAATCTGTGAGTCCAAATAATAAATTATTGGCGTATGGCATTGATACCGTTTCCAGACGCAGCTATGCCATCTACTTTAAAAGTTTAGCATCGGGCGAAATGTTAACCGATAAATTAAGCAATACAAGCGGAAGCGTCACCTGGGCAAATGACAACAAAACTGTTTTTTATACCACTAAGGATCCTGAAACACTGCGTACAAATAAAATTTATAAACATTTGCTGGGAACGGATCAATCTGAAGATGTGCTTGTTTATGAAGAAAAGGACGAAACTTATAGTTGCGAAGTTTTTAAGACCAAATCCAAAGTATTTTTAATGATTGGAAGCTCTCAGACACTTTCAACTGAGTATCAATATTTGGATGCAAATACTCCTAATGGTACGTGGAAAATCATACAGCCAAGAGAAAGAGATTTAGAATATCATCCTGATCACTTTGGCGACTATTTTTACATTAGAACCAACTTAAATGCTAAAAATTTTCGGTTGGTAAAAACGCCGGTTAAAGTCACTTCAAAAGAAAATTGGACAGATGTTATTCCGCATAGAGACAGTGTTTTCTTGCAGGATTTTGATCTTTTTAAGGATTACTTGGTCATTGGCGAAAGATTGAACGGTTTAAGGACAATTCGTATTATGAAATGGGGTGGTGATGAGCATTATATCAAGTTTAATGACCCTGCTTATTTGGCTTATGCAAATGCTAATTTAGATTTTGACACGGATGTTTTACGTTATAATTATTCATCTCTGACTACGCCAAATAGCACTTATGTGTATAATATGAAGACAAAAGAACAAGTGTTGCTTAAACAAGATGAGGTTTTAGAAGCTGGTTTTTCATCTGATAATTATATTTCAGAACGATTGTATGCCACTGCAAAAGATGGTACAAAAATTCCGATATCCTTGGTGTACAAAAAAGGTATTGAAAAAAGTTCTGAAACGCCATTATTGCTTTATGCTTACGGTTCCTATGGCTACAGTACCGAACCAACTTTTGATTCTGGCAGATTAAGTTTATTGAATAGGGGTTTTGTATATGCAATTGCGCATATAAGAGGTGGTCAGGAAATGGGAAGAGATTGGTACGAAAATGGTAAATTATTAAAAAAGAAAAATACGTTTACCGATTTTATTGACGCAGGTGAATTTTTGGTAAATGAAGGATATACCAGCAGCAAACATCTATACGCATTAGGCGGAAGCGCCGGAGGTTTGTTGATGGGAGCAATAGTAAATATGAAACCAACATTATGGAATGGCGTAATTGCGGCAGTTCCTTTTGTTGATGTGGTCTCTACAATGTTAGACGAAACAATTCCTTTAACCACTTTTGAGTTTGATGAATGGGGAAATCCGAAAGACAAAGAATACTATGATTATATGAAATCATATTCTCCTTATAACAATGTTGAAGCT
>CAZTIE010000211.1:0-1836 GCA_964613645.1 uncultured Verrucomicrobiales bacterium | reverse complement strand
GCATTCGATTAACGTTAAAAAATATTGACTGTACCTTAGCAGATATTGACGCGCCATGGTCAACGCGGGCACGTCCAGAACATCTGATGCCAGAAAACGGAGAAACCTTAACATTATAACGTGATATATTCAAGTAAGTCACGAGAAGACGAATATCATCAAATTCTAACTATTATGCTTTCTTAATCTTGTAAGCGCTACTTTTCTTTTAAAAGGGGACAGGTAGTCTAAAACTAATTTTCCATCAAGATGATCGATTTCATGTTGAATACATACGGATAAAATCTCAGATGCTTCTAAGGTTTTGGGCTCACCAAATTCATCCAAATATTTGACAGTTATATCTGCAATGCGATCAACTTCTACGCGTTCTCCTGGAACCGAAAGGCATCCTTCCTTAAATGAACAGTGACGCTCTCCCCATTTGATAATTTCAGGGTTAATCATTTTCAATACGGTATTTTCTTCAACTTTCGGTGTTAATGGCAATTCCACCACAATAATGCGTTGTTGTCGGTTTACCTGCGGTGCAGCAAGACCAGCACCTTCTTGGACACGCATTGTTTCAACCATATCATTCAAAAAAGATCGGATTTCATCTGTTACTTTTTCAACAGGTTTTGAAATTTTATGTAGCCTTTTGTCAGGCTCTATCAATACATCTAAAACAGTCATAAGTTTTATACCTTGTTTATTATGAAGCCTCTGGTTCTTGGGAAGCAGGCTCAACTTTTATAGGAATTTCTTCTTTAGCGGGGTCTTTTACGACAGGTGTTTTACGTGGTGTGCGTCTAACAGCTGCTTTTTTCACTGGTTTTTGTTTTTCGACTGGCGCTGTTTGTATCGCTTCTGGTAAAACTGCTGCATCCAGTTGATTGGTATCTATTTTTTTTACAGGTTCCTTTTCGATGAGCACTTCCTTTTTCTCTTCTACAACAGGTATGTGCTCAATAGTTTGTTCACGTTGCTGTGTGCGCTGGATATCATTTTGCTTTTGCATGTCTTTTTGTTCGTTCAACAAACGATTAAAATGATCAGCATGTTGTAGATAGTTTTCAGATAAAGCTCTATCACCAGTACTCAGCGCTTCACGTGCTTGATTTAAGAATTTATCCACATTTTGTTGCAGAACAGTTCTGTTGCGTGGAGGACGATAATCAAGACGTTGCTCTGCATCTAATGCATTTAAGTCTATTTGGTTTTGATTTTGGTTAAACCCACCACCTTGATAGTTCTTTGAATGTTGTGGGCGGCGTTGGTTAGGATTTCTGCGGTGTTGCGGGCGTTTTGGTACATTGTTACGCATCATATGCGATATTTCCTTTGAAATTATGAATTAAATTGATGTTATACAAATTTTAATATGTCTTATATATAGTTACTATTTTTTATTTTTCAATGATATAGGGTACTTTACTAAAAAATATTTAAAGGAATCTCCTGATGTGACTATAAATAAAGTCGCATATACTCCTTAATTTAAATTGTTACGTCATATTCCCCGATGTAACAATATGGAGGAGAGGAAGGGATTCGAACCCTCGATACAGAATTAACCCGTATGACGGTTTAGCAAACCGTTGCCTTCAGCCACTCAGCCACCTCTCCAGACATAATTCATTTTCTCGCGTTTGCTGTTATGTTGTCAAGATTTTTTATTATGGTGTGAACTGTTTTATGGCCTAAACGGGCTTTGTTCGGCAGGGTCATGAAAGTTGAGAACTTTTAATTATTTTGTTAGCATGTTTTAAAAACAATCACTGTTTCAAATGCCGTACAATCCAAAATATAAAGTTATAAATTGGACTGAATATAATAAAAGCCTTAAGAAACGCG
>CAZTIE010000210.1:0-1847 GCA_964613645.1 uncultured Verrucomicrobiales bacterium | reverse complement strand
AAAGCTTTGAATTCAAGCTAAGTATACAGGTTTTGCGTAAGATGAGTAAAATCATTTATACGCCGTGACTTATTAACTCTTTTTTAAGACTTTTTAAGTGCTTGGGGAGATTGCAGCTTTGTGGTGGAGGAGGCGGAGGCGCGGATTATGTGGGATTTTACGGAGGCCCATCAGACAGGGAATGTATCCAGAGATCATAGAATCGGCGCAGTTTCATCTATTTGAGTTAACATTGTTTAGGTTTAAAATCATGTCTGTCAAAATTATAATGACTGAAATATCTTGCAAATACTATTTTATTATTTGTATACTGTAAGAAACAATTGCCCTTGTGGCGGAACTGGTAGACGCGGTAGACTCAAAATCTACTATACTTGGTATGTGGGAGTTCGAGTCTCCCCGAGGGCACCACCGCAAAGTTGTTATGTCATCTGATAAAGTTATAAAAACTGAAGTTTTAATTATTGGTGGCGGCCTTGTGGGTGGCTTGTTAGCTGCGCAATTAAAGAACAAAACAATCCCTTTCGTTTTGATTGATCCAACGTCACCTGAAGATATGATTGATGCCGTGAAAGATGGTCGTACGACGGCAGTTTCTTTGGGTTCTAAGCTTATATTTGAAAAAGCAAATCTGTGGAATGCCTATTTAAAAGATCATGCAGAGCCTATTAATAACATTCGCGTGCTAGAAAAAGGATCCGTGTGGTCTGTGGATTTTGATCATAAAGAATTATCATCAGATCCGATGGGGTATATTGCTGAAAATATGTATTTTCGCATGAGCATTTTAGATCGTCTAAAAGATGATGCGCACTGTTTGTACGAGACATCACTTGCTGGTATTAAAAAGAACGATGGCTATGTTGAGGCTACACTGTCTAATGATCAGGTTGTTCATGCAAAATTGTTGGTCAGTGCTGAGGGTAGAAGATCACCTACACGTGATTTGATAGCCCCTCAAATAAAGTCGCGTGATTATGCGCAAAAAGCCCTTGTTGTACACTTGGAACATGAAGAACCTCATCATAATCTTGCATGGGAAATTTTTACTTCTAAAGGACCATTTGCGATTTTGCCCTTAAAGCATGACGCAGGCAAAAAGTCAGGAATTGTTTGGTGTAAACCTTCAACTTATGATTGGAATAAGCAAACGGATGCTGAACTGCAGGCTGAAATTGAAGAAACTTTTCCTTATTATGGGAAGGTTAAGATTGTATCGAAGCGGTGGAGCTTTCCATTGTCGACATTTGAATTGAATAAAATTAGTGGCCAGCGTCAGGTTTTAATTGGGGACGCTGCTCATTCCATGCATCCAATAGCGGGACAGGGGGTTAACCTTGGGTGGCGTGACGCTGATGTTTTAGCAACAAAAATAATCAAAAATTATGAAATGGGGCTAGATGTGGGTTCGAATACGTTGTGCAACGCGTATGAACGTGAACGTATGGGCGATATAAAATCATTTGTTAAAGCGACAGATCTAATGACGCAGCTATTTTCTAATGATTCTAAAATTTTATATGGAATTCGCAATGCAGGTTTTGCTCTTGTGAATAGGGTACCACCCTTGAAACGGTTTTTTATGAAACAAGCGATGGGGCTATAGTGTACGATTTTAAGTTAATGGATGTGTCTATATTCTCACCTCTATGTGTGGATCTTGATGGTACTTTAATTAAAAGCGATGTGCTTTGTATCGCATGGAAACAGTTGTTAAAAAAAAACGTATTACACGCCATTACTATTCTGTTTGCTTTGCGTAAAGGGCGCGCTTTTTTTAAGCAACAGCTTGCCAAAGTGTCGCCGGTATCTTCTGAACAGTTAGATTATAATTTGCCTTTTCTTGA
>CAZTIE010000209.1:0-1854 GCA_964613645.1 uncultured Verrucomicrobiales bacterium | reverse complement strand
CTCTATCCCTTTATCAGCCTAGAGTTTAGGACATTTTGATAACCCGCAACCAGTATAATGTGAATACGTTCCACACCTGAATCAGGGAGGTTATTTATAAGTCTTTTTTTGATATGATACGGAACCATTGCGCCAAATTCAGAATAATCTCGTGCTAAAATACAAGGGAATGATTATAAAATCGATAAAAGAATAAAATTGTTTCCACCCATTTTGGTGATTCTTATAGATGATCAACGATCCCTCTGCTACAATAAAGCCATATTATTGAATAAAATTATATTGTGACTGAATATCTAAAACGTCCACCAGAAGATCCTTTTATTGTGTTTAATAACTGGTATAATAATGCAAAAGATCACGAAGGCTTGCACGCACACGTTATGCACTTGGCAAGTGTCAATTACTTAGGCCAACCATCCTTACGTACAATGATGTTGCATTCTGTCATGAATAAAGCATTTTTATTTTTTACGAATTTGCAAAGCCGAAAATCCTTAGAAATTTTAGATAACCCCCATGTTTCAATTTGTTTCTACTGGCCTTCAGCAAAACGTCAAGTCCGAATTGATGGTGTTGCATCAAAGGCCCCAGATCAAGTTGCAGATAAAGCTTTTAAAAGCAGACCAACAGACCATCAAATTAATATTATTGCATCAGAGCAGTCCCGTATATTGTTAGACCCCGCAGACTTTGAGCAAAACATTGCAAAAACAGCCCAAAAATATGGCGATGACCTTATAGAAAGACCTAAAAAATGGGGTGGATTTGCGATTACACCAAGCAGAATAGAATTTTGGGAAGAACAACCTTTTTGGATGCATGAACGCTTGGTTTATACAGACCATCAGGGTGAATGGTCCCACTCTAAATTATACCCATAAAGGAGCAGGCTATGGATTTTAAACTATCAAAAGAATTACTGATGCGTTCCTCCGCATTTGCATCAATATTTGTAGCAAGCATATTAATTATTTTAAAAATCATAGCATTTAGTCAAACAGGTTCTTTAGGGGTTGAAGTTTCACTTCTTGATTCAGTTTTAGATGCGCTAGCCTCTATTGTAAATTTATACGCCATTCATAAATCGCTACAACCGCCAACACAAGAATACCGATTTGGTTTTGGTAAAGCTGAAGCATTATCTGGACTTGTTCAGTCAGCTTTAATTTTCGGCTCAACATCCTGGTTGTTAGTTAAATCAATCAAATATTTTATTAAACCTGTTCAAATTAACGTTAGCGTGACGGCCCTATACTTTATGGTTATTGCATCAGTCTTAACCATTTTTTTAATCATGTGGCAACGTTACGTACTACGGCGCGTTAAATCACTAGCTGTTGCTGCCGATAATCTACATTATGAAACGGATTTATATTTAAATATTGGAACTTTTTTTGCCTTACTGTTCACAAGCTATTTAGGATTTTTCTGGATTGATACCTTATTTGCCCTAAGTGCTGTGTTGCTTATTATGTATAAAACATGGCCAATTGCTAAAGAATCGTTCGATGTATTGATGGATAAAGAACTTCCCCATGAAGTGCGCACACAAATTAAATTAATAGCTCTGTCTCACCCTCATGTTAAAGGTATACACGAACTACGCACGCGTTCTTCTGGAAATTTTGAGGTTATTCAATTTCATATTGTACTTGATACTGATCTGACACTAAACAAAGCACATATTATTGCTCATGAAGTAGAAGATGCCGTAATTCATGCATTTCCTAAGGCGCAAGTCATTATTCACCAAGATCCTTTTGAAGATGAACATGACCCACATGGGCTTTGTTCGGCAGGGTATGCCTTCAGCAATGTTTAGATAAAATTATGAAATTTTCACAGATTTAC
>CAZTIE010000208.1:0-1862 GCA_964613645.1 uncultured Verrucomicrobiales bacterium | reverse complement strand
CGATTAAAAAATAAGTTATTCCTTGATCTGTTAGGGTATAAGGTGCTTAAGCATCAAGATAAGATGTTTGAAAATTGGAGCTTGTATCGAAAGTGCATCTTATATTTATTTAAATCCAAAGATAAATTATCAGTAAGAAATTAACGGCGTGGTGTACAGTCAATCACCACAGGAAAAGTAACCTCTCCCTTTGTTTTGTTTAGGTTAAGGCTGCCTGTAATGCTAACTTCTAGAAGCTGTTTGTTGTTATTAAAATTGATTACTTCTACATCTATGTTTTTAATACGTGTCTCAAAATAACTAACAGAAATTTTTATCAAATTTGCAATTAAATCCCAATCTTGGGTATTCGCTGCATCATAAGCTTGAAAATCTGGCAAACCAAAATAAGATGGGGCACTTAAACTTTCCTCTGAGTCAGAAAATATATCGTCTTCATCCTCTGGCATCCCTTCTGCCCTTCGTGTGTTCAGTAGGCGACTAATTTCTAGTTGTATTGATTCTTTCACCTGCTCTTTTGTTAAGTAAAGATTGTCAGCTGTTTCAAACGGATTGGTTGCATCTAGGTCAACAAGGCGATCAAATAAGAGAGGGCGCGAACCCAGAAAACTTTTAGGTTCTTTGTAACGATTCACTTTAGCAAGAGACATCAATGTAAGCTCCACATATCTATAATTACATGATATCACAAAGTGTTTTATCAAGAAACAAGTGAGGATTAGCCGCGCTAAAATTGCTGCTATTTTGGCCACCTGTCATATATAGTATTCAAACAGTACATCTATAAACGTAAAAGTGATTATGAGTAATCTTTTCATAATCTCATTTATTAAAGGAAACTTTCCACACTCCTTTAATGTTTGGTATACAGATTTTACGACAAATGCTAAAATTATGTATACTCTGTGCGGGGTTGTTTTGTTTGTATATTGCAGCAGTGTATGAACTATATATATCATTTTAACCCTGAATTAAGGCGTGCAACGTCATGGTAAAAATAAAAACAGCAATGATTTTAGCAGCAGGCTTGGGTGCCCGATTGCGCCCCTTAACGCTTAAAACACCAAAACCCTTGTTGCCTATACAAAATATCCCTTGTATTCAATATATTGTGAATTATTTAAAAGATTTTGGTATTGAAAAAATCGTGATTAATACGCATTATTTAGCAGGGCAGATTTATAACTATTTTCAAGATGATTCACAAATAATATTAATTAACGAAAAAGAAATTTTAGAAACTGGTGGTGGCATTTACAATGTGATAAAGGAATTAGACGATAATTTTTTAACCGTAAATGGGGACATTTGGTTTAATTATCCAGAGTTTTTTGAGCGCATGGCTTATGCCTTTGACCCCAAAATTATGGATGCTTTGTTGATGATGGTGCCAACAGATAACGCTCTATTTTTTACTAAGGAAGGTGATTATTATCCACAAAAAGGCTATTTAGAAACGACTTTTCCATTAGCGTACAAAGAACATCAAGAAAAATTTAGTGTGGTTCCACCCTATATTTATGGGGGCGTCCAAATATGGTCTAAAACAGGATTTTTAGCTTATAAATCACAAAATAAAAAGTACCCTATGTTACCTGTTTTCCATCATGCAGAGAAAAATAATCGCTTATGGGGCGCACGTTATAATCACTTATGGTGTGATATTGGTACGCTAGAAGCGTACAACGGTTTGAATAAAATCCTCTCACATTATGACAAATCACAATAATAAATGTAGCTGAATATCGACAGATTATCGTCATTCCAAAAAGAATTTGCAGCCCTTTTTATGGTGTAAAAATGCAAGCTAGCCTATAAGCCGGGTTTTGTCCAAGGGGTTTTATTCCCTTTGTATGATCATT
>CAZTIE010000207.1:0-1874 GCA_964613645.1 uncultured Verrucomicrobiales bacterium | reverse complement strand
TCATGGGTATTAGTTTGTTGAAAAATGCCGGTATTTCTGTTGGATGGGGTTTTCAATTACAATCGCCCGTCATGCTTTGCCTTTTGATAGCAATATTCTTTTTACTTGCCCTAAACTTATTAGGGGTTTTCGAATTTAAAAGCTTTTCACCATCTTATAAATTTCAAAAACGGGATCAGTCTAAAGCATCATCAAGTTTTTTCAACGGAATGCTTACAACCATTGTCGCCACACCTTGCACAGCGCCTTTTATGGGTACGGCGATCGCTGTTGGTCTTAGCCAGTCTTACTTAAAATCTTTTGGCGTGTTCACAATGCTTAGTATTGGTCTAAGCTTACCATTTCTATTGCTAGCGATATGGCCCAAATACCTAAAGTATCTACCAAAACCAGGGCCCTGGATGATCAAATTTAAGGAAGTCTTATCTATCCCAATGCTGGCTGCATGTTTATGGTTGTTTTGGGTTCTTGAGAGTTTAAATCCGCTTGTATTATTCCCTTTAATAATGGCGTTAACATCTTTATGGATTTTAGCTAGATTATATAACGCTAATCAAAACAAAGTATCATTTCATGTATTTATTGCCCTTTCATGGATGGCTTTATATAACTACAGCTATAAAACACCCACGCTCATGGCAATATTTTATGGGTTATTATTGTTATCAATTCTACATATTAGTCATAAAATTATTGAAAGCTTTAAAATTTACAGCTTGCAGTTTATTAAGAAAATTGGATTTGAACTGTTAATAGCTTTTGGACTTTCATTTACTGTTATCCCCCTAATGAATGAATTTAGTACGGAACATAATATCGAAAAACCAGAACCTTTTTCCAATGAAGTTGTGGAGGCGGCACTTCAAGCAAATCGCCCAGTTTTTATCAACTATACAGCCAGATGGTGTATTACCTGCCAAGTGAATAAATCGAGCGTTATTGAATCTGACACAATTAAAAAATTATTTAAGGAAAATGATATTTTATATGTAGAGGCTGATTGGACCAATTATAGCGCACCTATTACACAAAGTTTACAAGAGTACAAACGCGAAAGCATCCCTTTATATGTTATCAGGAAGCCTGGGAAAGACGAGCCAATTATTTTACCAGAACTTTTAACCGAACATGCCATCGTTAACGCTTTCAAATAAACAACTAATAGTTTGTCCTAACACCCTTAGAAACTTAAAGCGCACCTGCATTTGAGTAATTTTTGCAAAAAAAACAACTTAAAATTTGTTTTTTTTTACAAAAAGTCTTTTTATTGTTTTTGTTAGGTGTTACACTGACATCAGTAAGAAACGAAATTTGTCTATCCCGGACTCATATTTCATTATCTTACTCCGCCAAGGTATGGTGGAAGACAATGGTCGCATACCTAAATAACCAGGATCGGCGCAGTCAGGATGGCTGTGTTCTTGGTTATTTCTATTCTGTGTGTTTGTTAAATCGCTTTCAAATAATTCGCAAATGTGCTATAGTTCTTATTTTTAGACGCGCTAAGCCATAAGTTGTTTGAAATTCTGGTAAGTTGATTGTTTTTAGCTCCGTTGATCTTCGGTTCATCAAATCCACCAATGTGTCCTTTTTGAATCATACGAACGGATTCAATACCTGCAATCGTTCGTTTAGCTGAGAAGAAATTCTTAAAGCCCAACATCCCTATATGTCAGACTAGTTGTCGCGTCTAATATGTTCAAATAGGGAAGAAAAGAGACAACATGGCACACTTATCAACAGATGCAAAAACAGCGATCATCATGCAGGCAATTAATCGCAGATCACGTATTGTAGGCATTGCAGCATCAAACTGTATTATAGCCAAATGCTAATGAAATGAGATATAATGGTTTTATTTACCTACTTTCATT
>CAZTIE010000206.1:0-1890 GCA_964613645.1 uncultured Verrucomicrobiales bacterium | reverse complement strand
CATCTTTTACACCGCCTTGAATTTTCGTGGATTACGTCTCATCCAAAGCATCCAACGCAAGATCAGGAGGGAACTGAAGTCTTTAAAAAAACTTTAAATCCTTAGTGAGAGGCTGCCCCAGATGGTATCGCTTTAAAAAATATTGATGTATGGTTCAAGATGAGAAGTATATCGGACAACAAGGGCAGCCAAACCAGACTTTTGGCTGAAACAGGAACACGTTCAGGTATTGTGACACAGCAACAATTTTTATACATCCTATATATTTGGCGCTGTTTGTTCAGCACAGAAAACTTGTGCTGCTATTGCACTTTACGCTAGTCATCAACTACTACCAGCTAAAGCCAGTAGTAGTTGATACTGTAAGGATTAGCTGGAAGGGTTTTCCCCTCTATACAGAACTGTGATGTTTGACATAACTTAATACTTACGCGTCAGCGTCACTTCCTGGGAGAGTTGCTTTTTTTACATATCCATTGTATTCAAAGTGATCCTTTACACGAGCAACAAATGCATCGAAAGCATCAAAAGGTACAACAGCATCTTGGTCGTTTTGCGGAGTATAACCGATAAATCTATTGTCAAAAACTTGTACATTTGGGTTTTCATCCAAGCATTTTTTTCCTTGTTTTCTGAAAGGTCCTTCTAACCTGCACGCAAGAAGTGTCCAAAAAGCTGATGCATTACTGTGCTCTCCAGGAGTTACTAATTTAGGAAGTGTTTCCGCAGAGCCTGCAGCCAAAAGCTCTGCTACAGGTTTTAAGACAAAGGAATTACCAACTACATATCTTTCCGTATCTTTTAGTACAGCACAAAGTTCTTCCCATGTTTTCTCTCCATTAAGTGGTATGACTGTGTTTCCTCCCATACGTGCAATAGATATATATTGCGCAGCCGGAACAACATCACATTTTGGTTTTGGGGCTGAAAAAACACATTTTTGAAACCTTTCAGCTTCATATTCTGGATTAAAACCAAATAAACGTACACAAATTTTATTCACCATAGAGTAAGTAAACAGTAAAGACACGTTAGCATCAAAATAAGATGCTCTGTCAGCTGATAATTGAAGACCGTAACCCCCAATAACCACATTATCGCTTTCAGAAACATCACATTTTTTATCTGCGCATTTTGCAAAAAAAGCTATCGTTATTAATGCACCCCCTACGTATTGCTCTGCAGCCGTCATACGGTAACTTGGGGTGTGTGTTGTTAAATCATCAAGCAACTTATATAATTCAGCAGCAGGTTTCACAGATGCGTTCATGGTCACAATGGGTCTGTCTATGCCTGGTTGAAGTGCAGCAAGAGCAGCTAGAACGTCCCTGCCATTTTTTCCAGCCAGTTGTATGACTGTTGGCTTTTGCGCTCCTGTCATATAAATCGGCAAAGAAGGAACACCTAAAAAAGAGCTAGCATCTATTTCTACAGTTGCAGTTGTAGCAACTGTAGTGGCTTGTGATGCTGATCCTTGGGTGTCTGCCTCTTCCACGGCGTGCACTCTTATTAAGCCTAGACATAACGTTGTCAGTACGAATCGATTTACAATTTTAAACATAAAGTCTCTTTCTATTCAGTTTGAATAACTAGATGATCTCCTAATAATTGATCTCTGTCAAGACTTATAATCATTACAAAAACAAACCATATAATTTAATAGTATCATTAATTGTCAATTTTGCGTCCTGATGAATCCTGTTTTTTTCAAAGTGAGACCTTACCATAACCTTGGCGCTAATATTTTTTCGTCAGTATAGTGGATTTTTTTGTAAACGTTCTCTATAAAAGGTTGATTTCTTATTCAAAACCTCGCAATATACAGTGCAATTTCATCAAATCAGCCTCTCAAACGAAGCATTAGACGCACTTAATTCTATGCAGATAAGA
>CAZTIE010000205.1:0-1949 GCA_964613645.1 uncultured Verrucomicrobiales bacterium | reverse complement strand
TTAGTTATTTTAGCTACTTCTTTTTATGATTTTGGTCCACTTTGGTTTTATATTTTTGTTTTACTTCCTTGCTTCATATTTGCTGCGTATTCAGTGATAACGGGCGATTTCACCAAGCAAGCATATCGCCATAATTCATCTTCAAGTACAATGCATCGAACACCTCTTTCTTCAGGTGCTTCTTATTCCTCTCATAAGAACTACGTTGGCATGGGCTGTTATTCTTTAGGTCAACGCATAAGCCGTTACGGTTATTAAGCATTCTTCTTTCCTTCATGATTTTAACGTAGGTCTTTTGTAGCGCCTTCTTGAAAGACTCCCATATTATCCTCTGCATGGTTATCATGCTCTTTAGAAAACGTATGTGTGGCCGATCTCTGCTCTTGTTTTGATTCTTCTTCTGCTTTCATAACATGTTCACTTCCCGTTTGGTTTTTTGCATCCACACGCCACATAACAGATCCCATCTCTGCTTTATTCAACTGCGGTTGTTCTTCCCTTACTTTTTGGCTAAAAGCTTTATGATTTTCTTGCATTATGGTGTGTCCTCCGTATTTTTGATCTGCTTGTGATTTATGATAAGAATCTTTTAAATTTTCTTCATGCTTGAAAGCTATTGATTGTGCACGAAAAGCTGTTTGCTGATCTAAAATACGCTGATTCATATATTGATTTGCTTCTTTTTGTTGCTGTGTCACAGGCATATGCCTTAAGTTTCCAGCCCCAACATGATCCACAAAATCTTGCGTATAAGAAGCATTGATGGATCCTGATGAACTTTGCGTTTTGGCAATTTCTTGATCCACAGATTTCACTGTTTCAAAGGATTTATGGGCCGATTGTTCATGACGCTGTGATGTTTCATAGCTGGAGCTAAAGTTGTCCAAAGATTGTTTGAGTTCTTGATCTTGAATATCGACATTTTTATTTTTATGGAAGCCATGCATCTTTTGATGCTGTGCTTGATAGCTTGTATTTTTACTTAGATCCATAATAGATTCAGCAGCTTCACTTGCCGACATTTGTTTATTCTCTGACTTACTTATCTTGCCACCAATGTCTGCAATAGCGCCTGGAAGAGGTACATTACCGCCAGCATGAAACTCCAAAGCTTTTTGATTCACATATTCTTTAGAAAGCCCTGTTTTATTAGAAATCTGCTCTACACGGTTATAGTGATCTGCGGCTTCCTTCATATTTGAAGCGGTTTCTTGATCCTGGAATTGTGTGCCACTTGATAGCGTATGCTGGGCTTGTTTTCCAATTTCTAAATAGTGATTATTAGCTTGTTGTTTGGCGATGGTTGCTGATTGTTGTTCTCCTTCTGCAAATGATTGTGCATCTCTTCTTGTGTCGCGCAGCATCGTTTCTTGTTGCTCTGCCATATTAAGGGATACTGGCAAATGCGATTCATTTCGGGTTAGAATTTGATGCCCATCAGCGTCTGTTACCATGGATGATGACCCTTCATTTGTCATCATATGGCCGTTGCCGCTGTAACTTGGGGCATGGTCGTGCTTTAGCTGTGACATGTTGTTCATATTTCTGTTTTCAAAAGACATATTTCCAAAACTATAGTTTCCAGTAGCTTTTTCTGTTGCTGCTTGTGTTGCAGCCCCCGTGCTAACGCCCATTAAGTTGGATGCCATGCTGACAAAGGCATAACCACCGCGCTCTAACAAAGTCCAAGCGAGGATTGGAATGACTGAACATAAGTATCCAGCGATCGCTGACATGTCCATCGCCATGTTTGAAAGGCCCACAAAGTTACCAATCGTAATGCCCCCTGCCCCTTTCATGGCAGACATGGCGCGCCAGCTCATCGCCTCCGTCATAATAAAGTTCAGCATGGCAAACAAAGGCGCCCACAGTTGTAGCCAAAGCAGAATTTTAAAGTATAGTCATTCCAAAAATAAACAACCTGTTATATAATGAAATAAAAAAGAGTT
>CAZTIE010000204.1:0-1971 GCA_964613645.1 uncultured Verrucomicrobiales bacterium | reverse complement strand
TGTCGCCAAAGGATCGCACTTAATCCTTCCCCACCGGGTGAGATTCTCTAAAGCTTTTATTGCTCTAGTTTTATTGTATCAAGGCATACGTTAATAAATATTTAACAGGGGGGCACAAAACATTTTTTTGCGTGACATTTTATTAAAGCGCTAATCCTTTAGCATGGCGTAGAACTTCATCAGCTTCTTGTGTATACTGCCCTGAACCTGTATGCAATATTAAACCTGGCAAAATATGACACGATCCTGAAACACCCTTTACACCTTGTACAACAAAGCGTTTAGCCTCTTTTCCAGTACCTGACCACAATGGAAATAACTTTATTTTCCCAATCTTGCCATATAGCAAATGCAGAATCTCATCTAATCTATCTGCTGTTAATATAAATGTTAAAGTTCCCTTAGGGCGCAGCATTAACAAACTGTACCTAATCCACTGCGTTAAATCTACGCTCATTTCATGATTAGCATTTGCCTTATCATTTTTTTCAGATGGTCGATGGTTTTCAGGATAATAAGGTGGATTTGCCATAACATGAGCAAAAGTACCTGCCGCTAAACGTGGTAAAGGGGTGAGTAAATTTCCGCATAAAAATTCAACACGATTTTGTAAATTATTTAATTGCACATTATCATACCCTATACGTACGTAACTTCTTTGTATTTCAAGTCCCACAACTTTAGCATGCGGGATACGCATTGCTAAACAAAGACTTGCCGCCCCAACACCCGCGCCAACATCTAACACAGATTCACCTTCTTGTACCTCTAACGCTGCAGCCAAAAAAATAGAATCTATTGAAACGCGAAAGCCATTTTTTGGTTGATAAAATTTTACACGTCCATTTAAAAGGTAATCAGTTGTTAAATTATCCACTTTTTTACAATCTTTTACACATTAGGGTTAACAAAGCTGTTGCATTTCATATATTGTTAAAGTGTGCCCACAATTTACAAACAAAACACGACAAAAAATTCATTCTTTTACGAATAACACTACGATTAAAACAACCTAAAAGCAAGATAAGATTCTTTATATATGCAATCCGTTTTAGAACTACATACATACCTTACAGATGAGCTTAAACAAGTTGATAGCACCTTAAAAGCATCACTGGAAACACCTGTTCCTATTATCAAAACACTAGGGCATCATATTTTAAATGCTGGCGGCAAAAGATTGCGCCCTTTACTAACACTTGCTTGTGCCAAAATATTCACACCCACCCCTCCTATTGAAGCAATTTACCTAGCAAGTGCCGTTGAATTAATACACACGGCAACCCTTATTCATGATGATGTTTTGGATGAATCTGAACTACGCCGGGGCGTTAAAACAGCTAATAACTTATGGGGAAACGCCTGTAGTGTTTTAGTTGGCGACTTTTTATTTGCACGTTCTTTTGAACTAATGGTGAAGTGTAATGATTTTAATATTTTGACAAAATTATCAAAAACTTCTGGGCTTATCTGTCAGGGGGAAGTAAAACAGTTAACGCTCCTGCATAATACAGAAACATCGACTGCAGACTATTTTGATGTTATCAAACTTAAAACGGCTAGTTTATTTAAAACTGCTTGTTTTGCTGGTGCGAAAATTGCAGGTGCCACAACCGAAGAAGCAGAAATTCTTGGCTCTTTTGGTGACAATTTAGGAATTTCTTTTCAAATTATTGATGATATTTTAGACTATTCCCAAACGGCAGATACAATGGGAAAAAAACCTGGGGATGATTATCTAGAAGGGAAAATGAGTCTTCCCGTTATTGAGCTATTTAAAGTAAGACCTGACCTTCAACCTATATTTTTAGATGAAAATAAACAGAATTTTGAAACAATTAAACAAGCAATGCTTAGCCATGATATTTTCAACCTTTGTTACCAACAAGCACAAACTTTCACCATGAAAGCAACACAAAATTTAGAACATTTACCCGCAAATGATATAAAAAATAATTTCAACAATGTCGC
>CAZTIE010000203.1:0-1981 GCA_964613645.1 uncultured Verrucomicrobiales bacterium | reverse complement strand
TTTCCAGTTTAGATCAATCAAGTGGCGGGTTTTACACGTATCTTAGAATGGGGCCGTTTTGGGGGAATGCATCGCGAGAAACCGTTGTAGAACTTTTAAAGCGTCTTAAACAAGAGGGTTTATCTTTAGGGTACGGTCTAGATGTTCTTTTAAATCAGCCTCTTCAATCGTTGCATAGGTTTTTTAAAGACACATCGGTTGCTAGTCACTTTGACCCCCGTTCAGAAAAAGTGGCACTTTCGCTTAGATCAACCCTCTGTACTCAACTTAAATGTTTGTTATCTTTGCAGGATATTGATGATGGTTTTTCTGTAGATGACTGGATAAAAGATGAACATAACTCCGGATTCCTCTTTCTATCGGGGCTTCCAAAACAGCGTGCAGCACTTCGCCCCCTTTGGTCTGTTTGGTTTAATATTGCTGTTAAATCTGTGATGGATTTAAGGCCAGATCCAAACCGTCGCATTTGGTTTATTGTTGATGAATTGTCTTCCTTAAACAAATTACCCTGTCTTGATATGGCTTTGGCTGAGGGCAGAAAGTATGGCGCTTGCATGGTGCTAGGATTTCAGAATATGGCCCAAATTCAAGAGATTTATGGTACCCGTGGCACCAAATCTTTAAGTGAGCTTATGGTGAATAAATTCTTATTCCAAGCAGTGGACTTTGACAATGCATTGATGCTGAGCCGCTTTTTTGGTGAACGTCAAATACTTGAATCCCATGAAAACGTATCCTTTGGTGCCAATGAAATAAGGGACGGCGTCAGCTTAACACACCACAAAAAAACTGAATCCATTATTCGTGCATCTGACCTTATGGAGCTTAAACCCCTTAATTTTTACAGCCGCATCGCCGGCCAAAACATCTGTATCAAAGGTGATTTCAATTACTTTGATAATCCAAGTATTGCACATGCTTTTTCAGAGAAAAAAGATACAGAACAGGCAATACAGACACAGCTTCAACATATTAAGAAACCAATAGAGGTAGAAAACCAGAAAGATAACCTTCTTCCATTTCCAGAAACTTCACAAAAAGAAAGTGTGGAAAATAAGACAGACGTCATGCAGCCAAATGAAGTGAAAAAACAAGAAGAAAAAGCTATAGAGGAAACTACACTATTAAATTCGTTGGATGGACCTAATTTACATTAAATGATCTGGTTATTTATTGAAATGGCCGAAAAAGTAGGCTTCCTTACCAGAGGGAAATTTATGAATGAACGAAATGCATATGAAGAAGGATAGAATAACTTGACAAATTGTCGCCGTTAGGATACAATATGGATAGGAGGCTTATTATACTATGATTAAAGTTCTTATATATCAAACGCAAAACGGTAAGGAGCCTTTTGTTGATTGGCTTGAATCTTTGCCATGGTATGACCAGGTAAAAATTAGAAAACGCATATCGCGGTTAGAAATTGGTAACTTCGGTGATCATAAATCAATTGATGACGGAGTTTTCGAATTAAGATTCTTTTTTGGATCTGGCTATAGAGTTTATTTTGGTCTGGACAATAAGACGCTTGTTATTTTATTGACGGGTGGCAATAAGTCATCACAGGTACGTGATATTAAAAAAGCAAAAGAATATTGGATGGAGGCAAAAAATGAGATCGTTTCATGATTATAATGTAGAAAAATTAAAAAGCCCTAAAGAATCGTCACTGTATCTAACGGAGGCATTGCATGACTTTGAACAAGATCATGATATGGATAGCTTTTTAAAAGCTTTACGCGATGTAGCCGAGACGCAGGGTGGTATTGGACAGTTGGCAAAACGGACGCATTTAAACAGGCAAAATCTTTATAAACTTTTGTCTGCAAAGCGCCAGCCTAAAATAGAAACTTTGGGCGTTATTCTAGATGGATTAGGCTTTAGGCTTAATATTGTTCCAAAAGAAGAAATTTTGTTTTAATGTCTAGATAGTGTCGTCATGAGATTTTCAGCCATAGAACTAAGCACCTTATATGAA
>CAZTIE010000202.1:0-1990 GCA_964613645.1 uncultured Verrucomicrobiales bacterium | reverse complement strand
GCGGATTCAGTGGCAATGAAGCTGCCGCTTGTGCAACTGATGGCGTGTCAGATGGTTTTCATACTTTCAAAACCTTTAAAATGACCACCAGTATGTCATTGCGAGCCCTAAGGGCGCGGCAATCCAGATACGAGATTGCTTCGCTATCGCTCGCAACGACGGATTGTCCCGAAGGGATCCCTTTGGGACTTCGTCGCTTCTCTCCCCGCAATGACAGAAAAGGCATTTATGTCGCAAGGTTTCATTAATTAAAGATATTCTGTTTTTGTAATTCTTTAAATTTGAAGCCTTAACCTTTGACAGAACCTTAACTTTCCGTTCAGCTAAAGCCAGAATGCTGGCATTTACTTCATCAGAACAATATGGTGTATTATCAGAAAAATCAACAACTAATTGGGTGAGGTTGCTATAAATAGGTTCAGGCATTTCGCCTAATTGGCACAAATCTTGGCAAGAAAAAATGCAATCTTTTTGAACTTTATTTCCAAAAATTTCTATTTCACCTTGCAATGAATCAATTGATAAAGAATGCAAAAGTGATAAGAATTTATGGTTTCTTAAAAGAGAATAAGACTTATAATAATGGGATTCATCTTCGGCTTGAAATAATGCAAGAGCTTCCGTTCTCACTTCACTTTTTTTGTGCGTTAAAAATTCAACCAATCGGCGAAAAAATTTAGGATTAATATTACCCTGTAATTTAATTTTACCACTGCCCGTATCTGCATCTCCAAAATTCTTTAGGCCATGCATAAATATTTCATCTAATACAGATTTTCGAACACTTAGTGTGGATTCGTCAGACAACAAAACACTTTGCATTTGCATGTCAGCAAGACGACTCTGTATAGCTTGTTTTTCTTCATCAAATTCTTTTGAAAGTGCCCATCTACCAGCAGATTCTTCTGAAATAACGCCAATTACGTGGCTTAAATATTCATTAGGGCAAGATAATACAGCATGATCAGCGAAACGAAGCTTAAGGATACTTTGAAATTTTTTTTCTTCCTCTTCTTTTAATTCATCAAGCTTGTACCGTTCTCTTGAATAAAAATTATTACGCTGACTTTGAAGTGTTTCAGGTAACATATTTATTGCAGTTTTTAGTTCTTCTGCTGCGCATACAGCTTGCTTTGTTTTCAAAATTTGCTCATTTAATAAAATATCAAATGCGCTTGAAAAATTTTCTGACGCATCTGCTGCCATAGATAGTGACGGTATTGAACATAGTAAATAACGTAGTTTCATAAAATTCTCCTATTTGAAACATCAAGTTGTTTATGAAACTAATATGGCGGCGTATTTTTAAATTACAAGTAAACCGCACAAAAAAATTAAATTATACAAACTATTTCCCCTCAATATTTTGTTTTATGTTAAAATTTAAGTAAAACAAAACGCACAGATTATAAAGCGATTCTTTAACGCTTAGGCCTGAAGGCACGGCAACCATTGTGCGTGCCCTTATATCAAACGGTTTAACTCAAAGCTTACCGCAAAAATTTTGTCACGTTGAACCCATGTTTCGCTATGAACATCCACAAAAAGGACGCTACCGTCAGTTTTTTCAAGCTGCACCAACAAGCAAACTTAGTTTTTAAAAAACGTGAAAGACTTCTTAGTATGGTTACGATGTAAAAAAACACATAAAGGAATACCCCCTTATGTGCCTTAATTCTTAAGGGTTAGCAATAGGCTTAATAATAAGCTAACCGAATTTTCATAAGGATTTCTTCGATAACCGCTACTATTTTTTCTTTTAAAGGGTCGCTTACAAACTCACGAGCTTGAATTTTCTCTTTTAACTCAATATACTGTTGACGATCAGCATAGTTCATTGTAATCGATTCAGTGGAGCCGGAGTAGTAGGAGCATGACATCTGCTCAGAAGTTATTCCTGGCAGTCCGTCAAGTATATTAATTTTCACACTGTCTGAGAGGTGGTCCTAAGAAATCAGACAGGGTGTTAAGGTATAGTATCTGATTTAAA
>CAZTIE010000201.1:0-2016 GCA_964613645.1 uncultured Verrucomicrobiales bacterium | reverse complement strand
GAAAAAATACTAAATGAAGAATAGCATTTATTTTAACTCATGACGACACTATCTAGGCTTTCCTTGTTTGGTATAGCAACTGTCTTAAAAAGCTATCCCAGTCAAATAACAGGCAGTTCCTAAAACAGCGCATAATATGACCCGCAAGTTAAGTTCTGATTTTTTACTTAGTTTTTAAGGGTAAATCATTTAGACTGTAATCTAGATAAAAAAACAGATTTCACATGCTACGTTATATTTTAAAACGCCTCCTTCTTATGATTCCCACGTTGCTTGGCATTATGCTTGTCAACTTCATTATTATTCAGGCTGCACCGGGCGGGCCTATTCAACAGGTTATATCTAAATTACGGGGCGGTGGATCTGACATTGACAGTCGTTTTGGTGCACAAGACGCAGCCCTTGAAAATACATTGTCAGATGATTCTGGGTATAGGGGCATTCAAGGCATTGATCCTGCCTTTATTAAAGAACTTGAAATCAGGTTTGGTTTTGACAAACCTGCACATGAACGTTTTTTTCGCATGATCAAAAATTATATTACCTTTGATTTCGGTAAAAGCTATTTTCGCGATCAAGAAGTAATTCAGATTATAAAAGCAAAACTGCCTGTATCTATATCATTGGGTTTGTGGACAACGCTCCTTGTTTATCTCATATCTATCCCACTTGGTATTCGTAAAGCCGTACATGATGGTTCACGCTTTGATGTTATGACAAGCAGCATGGTAATTGTTGCTTACGCTGTACCCAGTTTTTTATTTGCTTTATTTTTAATTATTATGTTTGCTGGCGGTAGCTTTTGGAATTATTTTCCTTTGCGCGGTCTTTATAGCGATAATTTTGAAACACTTTCATGGTTTGGAAAAATAAAAGACTACGTATGGCACATGTGCCTGCCTATTGTTGCTATGGTTATGTCTGGGTTTGCAAAACTGACCCTTTTAACCAAGAATTCTTTTTTAGAAGAAATTAACAAACAATATGTACAAACAGCCCGTGCCAAGGGTCTTACTTACAGCAAAGTTTTGTATCAACATGTTTTTCGCAATGCAATGCTCATAATCATCGCAGGGTTTCCAACAGCCTTCGTGCACATTTTGTTTACATCTTCACTATTAATTGAAGTTCTATTTTCATTAGACGGCTTAGGCTTATTAGGATTTGAATCAGCCTTACAGCGCGATTACCCCCTTATGTTTGGCACACTTTATATGTTTACCCTGCTAAGCTTGGTTCTTCATCTTATTGGCGACCTATTTTATATGATAATTGATCGCCGTATTGACCTAGAATCATCACGCGGGTAAACACCCCCCCCTGGCCTGAAATGGTAATCTATAAAAACCTTGCAATAATGATTTTAGATCATTATATTCATTACATAATCTAATCTATTAAGGTATATTCATGAACTTCAACCTAACACAATATATGTTACCCCTTTTTTTAGCAGGGTCAACCCTGGCTGCACTAGCCAGCAATACAAGTAACGATCCCTTATCTGATACAACAGGGAGTGACGTAAATGTCTCTACAACCTCTGCGACTCAGGATTTATCTGAATCTGTTATAGATTGCCTACAAATTAATACACTTATGGGCAGTCGTATAGCATCAATCATGCCAAATTTTTATCAACTTGCCATACTTTCTTCTGCAGGTTCAAAGGGTAGACAATTTGTTTATGAAATGATGGGTATCGAATTACCATTTCATCTGCTTAGCAGTCGAAAAAGAAAAGATCCTTTACCAAGCAATAATTTTGATAACAACACACAAACTCATTTAACATTTCTTGATGGTATGACAACGATATATATAGATTATACTGCAGCATTAGATTTTGAACCTGTAAGAGGTCTTAGTAAGCTTCTTGTCCTTAAAGATAGAGGCACTCCGATTTCCTTAGTTGTAAATAATTCGGAAAACGAGACAACCATTAGGGCTGATTTCCTTGCTGGTTGTACTGGGTTAACGTCACTTGATTTATCACCGCTTTCAAATGTGAGAAGC
>CAZTIE010000200.1:0-2018 GCA_964613645.1 uncultured Verrucomicrobiales bacterium | reverse complement strand
TTAAAAACTTATGGCATATCAGGAATCGGGAGTTCAAAAAATTAAAAAATTAATCCAGGATCCAAAATCTAACTTTGGTAAGGTTTTTCCATTTGTGAAAAGTAAGATTGCCCCTTATCAAAGAGACTTGTATGAGTTGTTTGGAACAGAGAAATACTCGAAACCGTATCCGGGGCACGAGGCTCTTTTGAAGTATATTACCAGGAGAGATGGTTTTTTTGTACAATGCGGTGGAAATGACGGGTATGGTTTTGATCCCACATATTATCTTGAAAAATTTATGGGATGGAGGGGTATTATTGTTGAACCTTTACCTATAAGTAAACTGTGCCAAAGAAACCGTAAAAATTCCATTGTGGTCCAAAGTGCCTGCGTCTCATCTGGTTACCCCGAAAGCACAGTGTCTTTTATTGATTGCAATTTTATGTCTTTTGTAAAAGACAGTATCGAAAATAGTTCAGAGTGGATAAAACTAGGGGAGGATGCGCAAAAGATGGAATGTAGGGAATTGGTGGTCCCCGCTGAAACAGTTCAGTCAATAATAGACAAGCAGGCAACGAGCACAGGGAATCTAATCATCGATCTCTTTGTTGCAGATGTTGAAGGGTATGAGCTTCAAGTATTACACGGACTTGATTTTAAAAAAAATTCACCCAGCTACTTTCTTTTAGAAATACAGAACTCCGACAGGATGCAGGAGATTACTGATTTTTTGCAACCCCTCGGATATTCATTTGTGGAGGAGCTAGGAGAAAAGGATTTCCTTTTTAAGAAAAATACGAGATGAAACCAGATTTATCAGTAATCATACCTTGTTATAATTGCCAAGATACACTTAAGGATGCGGTAGACTCTTGTTTCGTCCAAGGTGTCGAGAACCTCGAAATTATCATGGTCGACGATGCTTCTACTGATAATACTTGCGTGTTAATGCAAAATCTTGCCGATGAGCATCCTGAGATAAGTCTTTTCTCTCATGACAAAAATATGGGTGGCGGTGCAGCAAGAAATACTGCAGTGAGGCATTCTGAAGCGGATGTTGTTTTTTGTCTAGATAGCGACGATATTCTCCCCCCCAATACTCTTTCTAAAATGCTTGCGTTTATGAAGGAGAAAGAATGTGATGGAGTTACCATAAGCAGATCAATAAAATTCACAGGGAAGGACATTAATGATGTTCACCATGTTGATGAAACTCATTCTTTTGATAATAAGATATCATTAATCTCGATGCTATCAAAAGATAAAGAATTTGTTCCGATTTACGTTAATTTTATGTATACAAGAAGTGCGTTTGATAAGCTTGGCGGGTATCCTACTTTACATGGTTATGACACACAGGGGTTTGCTTGGCGGTTTATTTGCGCAGGGTTAATTGCTTATGTTTGCCCAGACGCAGAATATCTGCACCGTATAAATTATAGTGAATCATATTTTCTCCGAGAATATAATAACGGGAAAATGAATTATAATTGGCGGGACATACTTCTAGAACATTATTACGTTTTTAGCAATAAAGCTCTTGATTTTATTTGTGCTTTCAATTGTCGTGATTTTACAAGGAATCTTATTAATGAATTGGTAAGCCTTGAAGATGTTCTGGTCCCCCAATATGAAAATACGTTTGGGAAAAAACATCCACCATTAAAAATCAAATTTTCTCCGCCTGTTTATGTAAGAAGGGATAGTCTGCTGGGGTACTTTTATAGAATCAAAAGTCGCGCTCGTAAGATAGTTAATTTATGAAAATAAAAAATTTAAACAACATAAAAGAGAAAATAATTCGTAAGTTGCTTGGGCTTACATATCGTTTAGACAATAGCGGAGATGCTTCTTTTAATAAGAATGGTGAAGAAAACTTTGTAAATCAGTTTGTTGATTTTACGTGTACAAAAAAACCTGTTATTTTTGATGTTGGAGCGAATGTTGGGGATTACTCTGATCTCTTAGTACAGAAGTTTGTTGACTCGGAGTATTCTGTACATCTATTTGAGCCACAAAAAAGTTGTTTTACTGTA
>CAZTIE010000199.1:0-2020 GCA_964613645.1 uncultured Verrucomicrobiales bacterium | reverse complement strand
ACGTGATGTGTGGTCGCGTTCAGCGTATCTTAGTGTTTTTTTTATGGGTGATTTTCAGCTTTTTAATTTTTCGAGGCCGCCCAGATGGTTTTATAGGGACTAAGGTATCCCGTTTACACCAGTCATTTACACACCATAAACTGACTTTAAAATGACGACTGGCAGATATTCTAGTGCCGCCATCTTTTGCATACAAAACAACACAGTGACGTAGGTCTAAACTATAGGACATAATATAAAGTCCTTTTTGACTTAATGTACTGCATGTGGCTTATTTTTGGAAACACTATACATGGTTTATCAAAGGTGTGCCTTTATGCAAGAATCATAATGGAGGACAGTAAGTTTTAGTGTGCGTTACGGTGTTTCTTTTTTAGATGTATTCTTATGGCTTATGAATAAAACTTAAAGTCTACTTGTGCCAGTATCCATTCTAATAAATCAGGATTTTGTTTCAAGAATCGTTTCAAATCTGTAAATTTTTCCCAGTCTTTATAGTTGCCGTTTGCATCGATTTCAATTCCCCATAGGCCGTCCATAGGGTGAGGGAATATGCCAAAACGCACATCGCGCAGCAAGTATCCATCTTCATGTTTTTGAACCAGAATATGGCCTTTAGAAAACCATTTGAAGAATTCTATGTCTTTTGATACTATCTCAAGCTTGTCTTGTTTAAAGGTTGTCCATTTTATTGGGGTATCATTTAGATTGTTAAAGTGTGCTACGTGCACATTATCACCTTCATAGACAACAGCCCTGCGGTTGAAAATTGAAAATATGCCTGTAAATATTTCTACTCGGCCGCACCAATTGTGTGCTTGTGCATCTGCCTGTACGCGCTCCATCGCTTTATCGTATTGGGCGATCCCCATAATCAAATAACAGCTAGTTATGAATAGAATGATATAATTTACGATACGGCTAACAGATTCATTCTTACATACGGCAATGACAAAGATAGAAATTGTTAGTGGGATTGAATAAGTCAAATCAATAACGGGCACCGCATTTAAAGAAAAGCGGTTGTTGGAAAATGGCATTAAAAGTTGCGTGCCATAAGTTGTAAATAGATCAAGAATTGGGTGAGTGACAATTGACCAAAATGCTAGCTTAAACCAAGGCTTGAAATCTTTTTTGCAGGCATATTTTGCAATGAGTGCAATTATAGCCCCAAAGATAGGTGCAAAAAATAAGGAGTGCGTGATTCCCCTATGATGAATTGCTTCAGCCAGGGGGTTGTGTGATAGATAGGATACAAACATATCCGCATCTGGAAGTAGACCGCATAAAGCACCATATATGAGAGATTTTTTCGCCCCTAAGCTTTTCCCCGAAACAGCATAACCTACAGTTGCACCCAATAGCCCTTGTGTTACTAAATCCATGTATTTTTCCTATTTTTGTGATGCTAGCCAATCTTTTTCAAAAATATCTAGCCCTTTATCAGTTAAAGGGTGGTGTATCATCTGTTGTAACACTTTTGGGGGGATAGTGGCAACTTCTGCGCCATCTTTTGCCGCTTGCATAGCATGGTAGGGCGTTCTGATAGAGGCCGCCAGAATTAGTGTGTCCATTTGTTGTATGGCAAAAGTATCTGAAATATCTTTTATAAGTGAAGAACCATTGCTTGATATATCATCAAGTCGACCAATAAAAGGGGATATAAATGTTGCGCCAGCTTTTGCGGCCATAAGCGCCTGTGTAACTGAAAAACATAATGTAACATTCGTCATGATTCCTTCATTAGAAAGAGCATAGCACGCCTTTAACCCTTCCATGATTAAGGGAAGCTTTATTGTGACATTATCGTGAATTTTGGAAAGTTCTAAACCTTCTTTAATCATTTCTTTTGACGTCTTACCCATAACCTCTGCACTTATAGGGCCGTCTACCAAATCACAAAATTGTTTGATAACATCAGATAATTTTTTACCCTGTTTTGCAATAAGGCTTGGGTTTGTTGTTATGCCATCAATCAGGCCTGTGCCTAAAAAAGGTGTTAAATCGTTTACGTTTGCTG
>CAZTIE010000198.1:0-2048 GCA_964613645.1 uncultured Verrucomicrobiales bacterium | reverse complement strand
TCTAATAGTATAGGGTAGACGATATCAATAAATTAATCATAATGAAAAAAATATCTATATTATCTAATGGACTGCGCATTGCAACTGATTATATACCGCACGTTGAAACCGTATCATTGGGTGCATGGTTTAATGTTGGGTCCCGTAATGAGGAAAAAGCCGTTAATGGAATTTCACATGTATTAGAGCATATGGCCTTTAAAGGCACAAAATCACGGTCTGCGCTTCAAATTTCTGAGACAATTGAATCTGTTGGCGGTTATTTAAATGCTTATACATCACGCGAAACAACGGCCTATTATGCACGTGTTTTAAAAGAACATGCACATTTAGCAGTAGATATTTTAGGCGACATATTACAAAATTCTGTTTTTGAAAAAGAAGAACTTGATAAAGAAAAAAAAGTTATTTTACAAGAAATAAGTCAATCACAAGATACACCAGATGATGTTGTTTTTGATTATTTTCAAGGTACATGCTACCCAGATCAACCAATGGGCAGGTCCATATTGGGTCCCGCTAAAAATGTAATGGGGGTTACGCATAATCAAGTAAAACAATATATGCAAAATCATTACAGTACAAATAATATGATTTTTGCAGCTGCTGGAAACATAGATCACGACACCCTTGTACACATGGTTGAAGATAGTTTAAAACATTTTCCAAAAGGATCAAACCTTCCAAAAAGTTTGGCAGTATATGAAGGTGGTGATTACCGCAAACAAAAAGATTTAGAACAAACGCATCTTGTTATTGGTTTTAAAGGTAAATCTTTAAATGATGAAGCGTATTATACACAAATGGTTGCAGCGACAATGCTGGGCGGCGGTATGTCTTCACGCTTATTTCAAGAAGTGCGCGAAAAACGTGGGCTTGTTTATACAATTTCAGCGTTTGCACAAGCTGCAACAGATTCTGGTATCTTTGGCATCTATGCTGGGACTGGACCAGATCAAACCACAGAGCTATTGCCCGTTATCGCATCAGAATTAAACAAAGCAAGATGTGCTTTTACAATAGAAGAATTAAACCGTGCGAAAGCTCAGATTAAAGCAAGCCTGCTTATGGGGATGGAAAGTACGTCACACAGATGTGAACGTATGGCAAACCATATGCTATATTACGGTAAAGTAATTGAAACAACAGCAATTGTTGAAAAAATTGCAGCTATGGACTTAACCCATATTCATGGTTATATGGATGATATGTTAAGTTCAGTGCCAACGCTAGCGTCGCTTGGACCAATTCAAAATGTTATGGATTACGATCAATTTAAAAAATTATTTTAGGTGACTTATGGAAGAACTTCAATTAACGCAAGATCAATTAAAAAAGGGTAAACACCTGTTTAGGCAATCTTGTGAATTTATGCTGGGTGTGGCTGATTTGCCGTCTTTACCAGTAATGAATGCCCCAGAAATTGCTTTTGCAGGCCGTTCAAATGTTGGAAAATCAAGTTTAATAAATGCCCTATTTAATGATAAAACCGTTGCCAGAGTATCCAACACACCCGGCAGAACGCAGCAGCTTAACTTTTTTAACCTAAACAATAATGCTTTATATATAGTTGATATGCCAGGTTACGGATTTGCACAAGCACCAAAGGATTTGGTCGCCAAATGGCAAGACCTTATTAAGCAATACTTATTGGGGCGCCAAACACTAGAACGTGTTTATGTCTTAATTGATGCACGTCATGGCATTAAAAAAGTAGATATAGAATTTATGACGGTTTTGGACGCATCGGCTGTAAGTTATCAAATTATTTTAACAAAGGCGGATAAAATAACGCCTAGTGCTATGATATATTTAATAAAAGATACCCAAACCATCTTGCTAAAACATGGGGCGGCGCACCCGATTGTTTTAAGCACAAGCTCTGCAAAGAAAGCTGGCCTTGAAAATGTGCGTGCTGAAATAGCTCAGTTTTGTGCAAAGTAGCAAAAACTTGCTCAATAGGATTGAAATCTGGAGAATAGGGTGGCAGAAACAAAACATGGTGCCCAGCATTGTGTGCTATTTCTGTAATGATTGTTTTTTTATGG
>CAZTIE010000197.1:0-2071 GCA_964613645.1 uncultured Verrucomicrobiales bacterium | reverse complement strand
TTAACAATTGATGATACTATTCGAGAATACGGTTTGTTTTTGGAATGACTATATACATTAATACAGGGTGAGCGAATTACTAGGCGATCAACTATCTGGCGTCGTTATAAAAATGAATGGAAAATATTGTATCACCAAGGTACTGAAGTTGATCATATGAAATCAATTCGTTGATTCGCGGGTTTAAAGATTTTAGAAACGTCTCTATATCTATTCCTTACGTTTGCAGATTGAAAGCGAAGAAGGCGTAAGCTTTGAGTCTCCTTACTATATACGTTTAAAAATCAGGCTTGTATTAATACCACCAAAGGCAAAATTATTGCTCATGAAGTATGGAATATCTTTGGCGATAGACTTGTCTTTAATATAATTTAAGGGTGCACACCTGTCGTCAACTTCTGATAAATTAGCAATTGGGCAAAGCCACCCATCACGCATCATCTCTATACCAAGCCATGCTTCAAGTGCACCACATGCACCAAGTGTATGGGCAAAATGCCCCTTTAATGTGTGGTATGGCGTTTCACTGCCAAAAATAGAATGTGTTGCCTGTGATTCTACAACATCACCAAATTCTGTTGATGTACCGTGCCCGTTCACTACGGCGATATCAGATGCTTTTAAGTGTGCACTTGTTAAGGCCAGGTTTAATGCTTTTTCCATAGTTCCAGCTGTTGGTTGCGTTATATGCTTACCGTCTATGTTGGTTCCAAAGCCAACAATTTCGGCATAAACGGGGGCACCACGCTTTATAGCATGTTCGTATTCTTCCAGTATTAAAGTTGTCGCACCTTCTCCGATAACAAGCCCGTCTCTATTTTTATCAAATGGTCTTGGTGTTAATTCAGGTGTCGTATTTTTTGTACTTGTTGCATATAGTGTATCAAAGACAGCTGCCATAGAAGGTCATAATTCTTCGGCGCCACCGGCAATCATCACATCTTGTGCGCCAGATTTAATGTTTTCAAAGGCATAGCCTATGGCGAGGCTTCCTGACGCGCAGGCAACAGAGGTTGGGATAATACGCCCTTGCAAGCCAAAAAATAAAGATACATTTACTGCAGTTGTATGGCTCATTAATTTTATATAACTGGTTGCTGTGATGTTTTTTAATTTGTTTTCAAATAATAAATTACAAAAATCCCCTAACGGGGCGGTACTACCAAAGCTTGATCCATAGGCGATGCCCATTTTACCGGATGTTAAGATGGGGTTATTTGTTAATCCAGCATCTTGAATAGCGTGCTCGGTTGCGTATAGTGCATATAGAGAGACTGTCCCCATGCTTCTTATTTGTTTGCGCTTCCAGCGACCTTTTAAGTCAAGCGCGGCAAGTGGGGCCGCAAGGGATGTTTTCATGCCCTCAATTTTTTCCCATTCTGGCATGTTTACAATGCCTGTTTTATTTTTAGATAAATTTTCTTTAATATCAGTCCAGTTATGTCCAAGTGCACTAACGCCGCTCATTCCCGTTATGACAACTCTTCTCATTAGGCGATACCTCCATTTACATTGATCACTTGGCGTGTAATATAACCTGCACCTTCTGATAATAAAAATATAACGGTTGCTGAAACTTCTGCTACCTTTCCTGTTCTATTTAGAGGGATAATTTTCTTTATTTCATCAATAGAAATATTTTCTATCATTTGTGTATCAATAAGACCAGGTGCCACGGAATTAACAGTAATTTGACGTTTCCCAAGTTCAATTGCTAGGGCTTTTGTGGCACTAATTAAGCCACCCTTCGATGCACTATAATTAACTTGACCTCTGTTTCCGACAACGCCAGAAAGCGAGGAAATAGTAATAATACGCCCTGGTTTTTTTGTTCTAACCATGGGCATGACAAGGGATTTTAAGACATTATAAAAACCGTCTAAATTTGTTCGAAGAACTTTATCCCAATCTTCATCTAAAAGGGAAGGGAATGCATTGTCACGTGTGATACCTGCATTTAAGACCACACCATAATAAGCGCCAAATTTATTAATATCATCTGTAATTTTTTGTAAGCATTCTGCACGATCAGAAATATCAAAGGATATAAGACGACCAGATCCACCGTTTT
>CAZTIE010000196.1:0-2168 GCA_964613645.1 uncultured Verrucomicrobiales bacterium | reverse complement strand
CTCTTTTTTATTTCATTATATAACAGGTTGTTTATTTTTGGAATGACTATATAGTTAAATGTTCTCTTCTTCCCCATCCTTTAGAAGATTGTTCACTCTATATAAGCACAAAAAGACAGAGTGCACAAAAAAAATCACCCTATATAACAAATTTACCAAACATCTCCATCCTTTTCTTACTCAGCAAGCACTTCAAGCTATATTTGCACAGAATTCATGCACTTTAAAGATAGATAATTGACAAAAAAGAGAAATATTAATATAAAAATTTAAAAAAAATACATTTTTTTTTGAAAAATTAACGTCGCATTAACTTTTGTCGTGTGTAATAGAGGTAAGAGGACATAAAACCCGCGTTGGGTTATATGAAAAAGGCAATATGGAGGAATCATGGGAATAAGCACACAACATAAACTAAGCATGGTGCGCCGCCCACGGGTACAAATTACATACGATGTGGAAATTGGTAACGCCATCGAAATGAAAGAACTTCCATTTGTAATGGGTATCTTGGCAGATTTATCCGGTCACTTCGGTGACAATCGCCAGCCTATTAAAAATAGAAAGTTTGTAGAAATCGATCGTGATAATTTCGGTGAAATTATGACATCAATTCACCCACACCTAAATTTGACTGTGGAAAATAAACTCAAAAATGATGGTAGCAAAGTCAATATGGACTTATATTTCCAGTCCATGGAAGATTTTGAACCGTTGGCTGTGGTTAATCAAATAGAACCAGTGTCAGAACTGTATCACAGTAGATCACTACTAAAAGATCTTTTGACAAAATTAGATGGTAATGATTCGCTTGACAATATGTTAAAGAAAATCATGAGCGATAGTGCACAGCTAAAACAATTAAAAGATGAACTTGGTGTCACAGATGCTGCAGCTGCAGCTCCTGCTGCTGAAGATAAAGCCGGTTCAGATGATGCACCCGCAGTATAACGTAATGAAGGAGTCTTAAAATGGCTGAAGAAAAAAACGGCACTTTGGTTGATAAATTGCTCTATGATGCAAAGTTAATTCGAGACGAAAGCCAAAAAACATTTGCTTGCGACCTGCTTGCTGAATTTGTTCGCCAAGTTGAACAACAAGGTAACACATCAGGTATGCACGTTGGACCTTTTTTAAGCCAACGCATAGCACAAATGGACGAAATAATTTCAGATCAACTGAATGAAGTCCTACATCATGACGACTTTCAAAAACTAGAAGGATCATGGCGTGGACTAAGCTATCTTGTTAGCAAGACAATGACAGGAACTTCTTTAAAATTGCGTCTTTTAAACATTACAAAAGATGAACTCAAGAAAGATCTTGAAAAAGCAGTTGAATTTGATCAAAGTCAACTATTTAAAAAGGTGTACGAAGAAGAATATGGTACCTTTGGTGGTAATCCATACTCTGCACTTGTAGCCGATTTTGACTTTGGACGCAATCCAATGGACGTTGAAATTTTGGACAAACTGTCGAACGTAGCGGCTGCAGCACATGCGCCAGTTCTGACCGCAGCACACCCTAAAATGTTTGATGTCGAATCTTTTGAAGATTTAGGTGTTCCACGGGACTTAAGCAAACTGTTCGAAAGTTTGGAACTTGTCAAATGGAATAGCTTTAGAAGTTCTGAAGATTCTAGGTATGTAACACTTGCTCTACCTCGTGTTTTATTTCGCTTACCTTATGATAGTGAAAAAAACCCTGCAGAAGGCATTGCGTTTAATGAAGATGTATCTGGTGCAGATTCTTCAAAATTCTGTTGGGGTAACCCAGCATATGTTTTGGCTGAACGTATCACGAATGCATTTGCAATGTATGGCTGGACCGCTGCGATTCGCGGTGTTGAAGGTGGTGGTATTGTTGAAGGACTACCGGCATACACGTTCAAATCAACGGACGGTGATATTGCCCTTAAGTGCCCAACTGAAACAGCAATTACGGATCGTCGTGAAAAAGAATTATCTGACCTAGGTTTTATGTCACTTTGTCACTGTAAAGGCACAGATTACGCAGCGTTTTTCGGATCACAAACGACACAAAAACCACGTGTTTACAATTTAGATGATGCAAATGCAAACTCTTCAATTTCAGCGCGTCTACCATATCTACTAGCAGCGTCACGCTTTGCACACTATATAAAAGTGATCATGCGCGATAAAATTGGT
>CAZTIE010000195.1:0-2274 GCA_964613645.1 uncultured Verrucomicrobiales bacterium | reverse complement strand
ATCGAGGGCATTATTCCAACATCTCTGTCAGTATGACTGCCGCCAAGGAATCACAAATAATTCCTCCTCCACCGAATCAGCGGCCCTCTATACTTATAATACGGGCAGGAGGTTAATATAACGTAAAGATTGTGAAAAGTTTCAAACACACATCAAAAACTGGCTATGGCTGTAAAATAGCGCCAGATCCAAGGCCAAGTTTCTTCTTAAGGTCCACAACGGCCATAACGGATTGTGATGCTTCACCACCTTTATTCCCTACCTGTGGATTACAAACAGACATAGCTTGTTCTACAGTATTTGTTATAACTAAACCATAAGATACAGGTACTGTGTAGTAGCAAGAAAGATCGGTTAAAGACCGCAACACCTCTTGATACACCAAATCTGCGCAGCCAATTTCTGCGCGCAGCAACGTACCCAAAACAACGTATCCGTCTGGTTTGCGCCATTCCGTACTTACCATGCTCCCATTTTTTGTAGCTTCAATAACCGTACGAACGGCAATGGGTAAGTCTAACATATTTGGTACAGTAATACGGCTATGTGCAATACCATGATGCTCTAGTTCCAAAGCTGCACCACGATATAATTCATCTGCAATTTCAGTATATGATCGCGCTTCAACAATAACAATATGTGGTGCTGTCGATGAATAAGACATAATTTTAAATAATTTTATTATAACCCTTATATATAGTATAAGGATTTTTTATCAAAAAATCGAATAAATATGAAAATTACATGAATATAGTGAATTTATTACGTTAAACAGCGGCGGCGGCTAAAGTTTGTTTCTGTAGAGCGTCCCCAAACACACTCAGCATATGACGGATAACTTTTCCAGAATAATGCGCAAAGGGGACTGATCCTTTATGTTCTTCAACAAGTGTTACAGCCTTTGCCCCCTCAGTATGCGTAACACGATGCGATCCGTCCTGTGTTTCATGAAATTTAATACCATTTTGCGTTAGGTGTTCATGAAAAGCTTTCAGCACATCCCTGCGATCATGATGACGTCCTTTAATTTTAGCCAGAAAAGCTTCACGCACCTTTTGTTTTACTGATGCCAATTCACTCTTTAAGCGTTTTTTTTCTGCTTCATTATCCTCTTTAGCTTTTTCTTTTTCTCTGCGTGATAGTTTTTTGCCCCCCACAATACCGGGCTGACTTCTGGCATGTATTTGTGCCGATATTTTTGCTTGTTCATCAGCTATCATTTGTTGATACTCGGCTTCACGAAGCGAAAGCAACTTTCCTTCAATCGTAGAGATCAAAAGTTCAGATGTTGTTTGATACTCTGCGTTCAAACGCGCCAACCTTGCTTCTGCAGCGCGTTTTTTTTCTAAAATCTTTGTGCGTTTTTCATCATTCTCGTTTTGTTGATTAATATCATCAACTTTTTCAGGTATCATGCCAAGTAAGAACGTTGTCTGTTTCAGATTCTGCAATGCTTCTTGTGCTGGAAACAAATCTTCAGCATAAGCCGCTTCTGTTTGTTCGTCTGGCATTATAGGAAAGGGGAGCAAAACCAGTTCTCCTCCTTTACGCATCGTTTTCAACTTATCAAAACCACCAATTTTTTCAGCTAATGCTGACATCGCCCAAAATATCAATGGTTTTGCCTGCTCCAAAAGACTACCCAAAATATCCTGACAGTTATCTAGCTTAGATAAAATATGTCTATTCCCCATTTTATAACCGGGAGCCCCAATGTATGCACCAAAAGCAACCGGATAGCCATCACCAGTCTCTAAATTAAAATAAAATCCAGATGAATGATTTGCTTTACTTCCTGAGTACACCAAATCAACATCTCTAATGACTCTATCTGGAAATATGACCAATTCTCTTATGTATGAATGCCGCATAGGATCAACGGGTTCCACAAAAGGAATACTAAGAAAAACAGAACCATAGGATGTTTTTAAATGCACTAATCGCGGCAACAAATTCTTATCAGATTCAGTTGATTCTGGAAAAATATTTAATACTCCTTCAGGAATATCACCCATAAAATATATTAATCCATAATGAAGACATAAGTTATGGAGTAAAAACAGCTCACTATTATAGTTATTCATCAGATCAGCCTTGTCACTGATAATAGTTTCAACTGTCTTAGTACGTGAGTAACATGTCTCATCTAAGAAACATCGGCAATTCGCAAATAGTGTAGGCCACATTCAAGTTTGAAGTGCAACACGGTTGATATTTTGATTAAATGCCTGGATAGGCGCATCCCAGTTTAATCTCTTTCTGGGTGTTGAGTTG
>CAZTIE010000194.1:0-2282 GCA_964613645.1 uncultured Verrucomicrobiales bacterium | reverse complement strand
CATTAAAGAGCATATGAAACATAGTGTTGGTCACTATTATGAATCTAAAGAAGATAAATGGGCAACAGGCTTCAAACAGGTTATGCGAGATGATCTTCGTGCTATGGCAAAACAATATAGAGTGTTAGGTGCTATAGAAGAAGATGCAACCCCTGAGTATGTTCAGTTTATCGTTATTCCTGATGTAGGGAACACAGATGTTGCCATTACCAGCAGAACGAAAGATCTTGATACGCTGTTTAAAAAACATCCCCATTTAACCTTAGTGGTTTCTTTTAATGATGATGTAACACGGGTTGGAGATGATTTTTGTTATGATCCTTTAGGCAGGACATCCACTCTACCAGCATCTATTAAAAAGCTTTCTTTTACAGGTAAAAAATTACAGACTGTAGGGGATCGCTTCTTCTTTGCTGCACGTTCTTTAACCTCCGTAGACTTTAGGGGACTCAGTGCATTACAGACTGTAGGGGATCGCTTCTTCTATGAGGCAAGCGCTTTAACCTCCGTAGACTTTAGGGGACTCAGTGCATTAACGACTGTAGGGAAGCTTTTCTTCTGTGATGCACGTTCTTTAACCTCATTAGACTTTAGGGGGCTCAGTGCATTAACGACTGTAGGGCATTATTTCTGCGATTATGCATTCGCTTTAACCAGTATTCTTTGTCATAATGAGAACCAATCTTATTTGATTCGATGGAAATATAACGGTAGAGCTTGTATAAGTGTTGCTCAGTACCCAGCTGCTATAGATACAGCAGCAGTACCTGCTTCTGGAAACGCTTCTACTGTTGGATGATGGCATTTTTGCAGCCACATTATCAACTACTACCGGCTTTAGCCGGTAGTAGTTGATAATCAAGAAAGACTGCGTAGTTCGAAAGGGCCGCGTAATTCTCACAATCAATCGTCCTATTTATCGGGGTCGATCCACGCTTTTGTGTACTTTAACCTTGAAACGGTGATGCATATAAATCAGTTTTATTCTTGTGCTGTAGAGAAAAAAGTCAAATTAGTATAAACTAGAATAAAAATATTAAGAGACTTAATGCTATGATTCCAGTTTGTGCTAAATGTGGTATGGCAAATATATACCAAGATCGAGAGAATTTTGTATGCCCAGATTGTGGGTATGAGTGGTTGGTACGCCAATCAAGTGAGGCTGGAGAAAATGAAGGTTCAGTTATAAAAGATGCTAATGGGGTTATACTTTGTGATGGCGATTCTGTTGTTTTGATCAAAGATCTTAAGGTTAAAGGTTCATCAACCACACTTAAGGTAGGCACAAAAATTAAGGCTATTCGTTTAGTTGGCGGCGATCATGAGGTTGATTGTAAAACAGATACAGGAAAATTTATGTTAAAGGCATGCTTCTTGAAAAAAGTCTAAGATTTAATTTAAACACATTAACTGTAAATTTAGTGAAGCGTGTTCCGACTATGGCAAGATCATCAATGTATAATTCAAGCTTACCATGTTTATTTTTGAACTTTGATTTCGTTAATGTGTATGTTTTTAATTGGCCATTTATGTGCAAAATTTTTGTTGTATACATAAAGGACGCGTTTTTTTATAATCTTTTTATTTGGTGGTTCATTTGCACGCCATAGAAAATTAAGCGCGTAATAAAAATCTTTAAATATGTGGTGATAAATGTAGGGTATGTTAAGCCTTGCAAGCGCCCAGCTATCTTCTTCCATTTCTAATGTGCAGTCAATTATAACAGTATGGTATGGGGATAAACTATGAAAAATGGGTATTTGAAACTCGGTTAGTCTTAAAAAGGGCTTTTCTGGCTGTATAAATTCCTTTATATCTTTAGGGGTTGTTGTCGCGCAAAGATTCATAGGTATTATGACCATAAGGGTACAAAGTAATCCATAAAAAAAAATTTTTATCAAAAATGAAAAAGAATTAACAGCCACAAAACCAGAAATGAAAAATATTGCTATACTATTAGCATGAAGCAAATGATTTAATATTTCATTAATGGAGCGGGCGAAGGGATTCGAACCCTCGACCCCAACCTTGGCAAGGTTGTGCTCTACCCCTGAGCTACGCCCGCTAAAACATTTCTGTTAAGTCTATCTTAAACAATTATTTTCTTCACATCAAGTGAATAATGAAAAATTAAGAGCAATTTGAGGCATCGTCAAGATAACACGAGCTCTTTAATCTTGTATAGTTATATCATTCTAAAAAATATTTGTTACTTTATGAGTTTATCTGCTGCCCAAAAATATCGTTTTCCTGTTTCAATCGTAAGGCATGCGATCTGGCTG
>CAZTIE010000193.1:0-2311 GCA_964613645.1 uncultured Verrucomicrobiales bacterium | reverse complement strand
TCAAAACCTAACGCCAACATAACTCCAATAGTCATGACGGTCCGTGTTTCTTTTGCAAAATTGATAATGACACGGTCATATACATTAAGCGAGTATATAGGCATCGTAAGGGCAAAAATATTGATGAAAATGGACGCTAAAATGATTTCAAAGTAACTGCGTTTAAAATATTTAATTGGCGCCCAAAACCAATCCAATGAATGTGCTTGATAAATATGATCCAAATGCGAGGATGCAGAATCATCAGGACCACTTAATATCAATATAAGTTCTTGTTTCTTTTCTTCCTTGCCCCCATCACCGCGTCCATCTAAGGACGGTTTAACGAGCTCATATCCATCTTTTTTTCTATGGATATAAGCGTGATGATTAAGGTTAGGATCAATCTTTTCATGAGAATTAATATCGTACCCAAAACCCAGCACATCTAATATTTGAATTATTTTTTGGTGATCACTTGCCTCCGGACTAAAAGTTAATCCGTTGATAACCCTATCCGCATCAAAGTTTAAATTATAAAGCTTCTTAAGCTGGTCAATGACATCATAAATACTATTGTGAAAGTCTTGTGTTCTCATTTTAATCCCGTATGACTTTAATACATAACATACTATATGAATTGTGAGGCTTAATAAATCGCATCAAAATTCAAAACCTTATTTTTTAGGCAACAAAACAAACCAAGACCATATTCTCAGTGTTCAATTAAAACGTAGTATATGTGATGGCCCATATCCCCTCCTCTTGAGGCTTTGTAACACCCAAAATTTTTACCTACAAGATTTGTTGCCAAGTCTCCAATAGTAAGGTTTTGATTTGTTGATAATGAGGCTACAATAGGATTTGTCCACCCACCTTCATATGGTGTATTTTCCTCCATAATTGGGCCCTTTATTTTGGCCAAATTGTTCACCCCCTTACATAAACTCTCATCAATGTTAAAATAAAAGATTGCTGACTCAGCTCTCCCATCTATACCAATTCCAAGAATGCGCATTGTATTGAAAAAAAGAATGCTTTTCCCTGGATAAGGTGGGTTAATAATATCTGAAAAAATTTCATGAGCATCGTCAGGGTATTGATTGTAAGAGACGCCACCGCCATTCTTTAAGTCAAATATATTGCAAGGTCCAGGATAATTCGTTGGATTTCCAAAGGCAGCGTTGTAGTCTATAGAATTAAAATCGCACTTATGAATTACTGTCAGTCTTTGCATGGCAACGCTAATACTATTGGCATGTTGTATAATTACAGAAGCTTTTGTTAGTTCTGTTTCACTCTCCACTCCTTCTCCTTTACCACGGCTAGTATTTGTAACAGCATAAGATAATGCACCAAATAGAGCGACACCGATCAAAATCACGAATAAAATATTACCGTTTTGATCGTTTTTATTTTTAAATTTTAAATACAATTTTTATTTTTCACATTTTATTTAAGTCTATTTATAAAAAAGTATGATCACAGAGTTCAAAATTCTGGTCAACCGATCTTGTCAAATTAAAATGCTGTCTTGCCGATATGTGATAATTTACTCATACCGAACAAAACATCAGAAACTTCCTAAAAACTTATTTTAATCTGACAAGACCAGCTCAGAGCATAAGACACATACCAAAGCCACGCATTGCAGAATGATTGAGACGGGATAATGACGGTTAGATAATGAAAGCATGGAGTTACAACTGATGCTTAAAATAGGAAAAGTAACAGCCAATTTTCAATAATTTCTTAAAGCCTTAAACTTTGCGACACTGCCCTTTTTAGTATGCCTGTCGTATCATTTTATAGATTTATAATCTGAAAGGTTTGCATGCGGTTGCCTTCAACATTATGCTCTAAAGATATTTGGAGATATAAAATGACAGATCAAGACCAGTTACTAGATGCACGAAAAATTCCTCAAGAAGCTTTTGATTGGTATGATGAATATGCACATGGTCTTATTGATAGACGGACTTTTATTAGGCGTCTTGGTGGCCTTGCCGCTTTGGGTTTCAGCTTAAATTTTCTTATGGGCTCGTTGATACCAAATTACGCTCTAGCTGAGCAGGTCTCATTTAACGACCCTGATATCACTGCCAATTATACTAAATTTTCGTCAAAGAACGGCCATGGCGAATGTGAAGGTTATTTAGTTGCCCCTAATAATATTGATATAGCACCTGCAGTTTTAGTCATACATGAAAATCGTGGCCTGAACCCATACATCAAGGACGTTACGCGCCGCTTGGCTAAAAAGGGGTATTTAGCTTTTGCTCCTGATGCTTTGTATCCGCTTGGTGGGTATCCTGGAAATGACGATGAGGGC
>CAZTIE010000192.1:0-2312 GCA_964613645.1 uncultured Verrucomicrobiales bacterium | reverse complement strand
TAACAATTGATGATACTATTCGAGAATACGGTTTGTTTTTGGAATGACTATATCACCCCGCCACAAAATTCTCCAAGGCCTTTTGCAACTTCTGGGGGTACTTCGCCATAAGCACCCTCTGCTATGATGGAAGATGTTGCCGCTGCGATCGCACCCGCTGCTGTACAGCCTTTTCCGCCGATAATAGACCCTTGAACGGCACCATTTATAACATTAAAGAATTTGTGTGTTAAATAATCTATCCCATCAGGCGCTGCATAGGCACCGCCAATCTCTGACGATATTGTTTGTGCTAAGGTTGCAGCAACGGTAGAGCGTACCAATGACTGTGCATCAACTTTTTCTCCAAAACCAGCACGAACGCCGGTTGATATGCAAGCTGCTTATTCAAAGCCGCTATCAATCCTCTAATTTACCCCTTGTTGCTGGATTCTAGGGCTTCAATCTCTTCCGGCTTATTTTAACCCCAACAATCACCATCTTCACTATTCTTAATGAATTTAGAACCCTTAATTTTTTCTTTCTTAAAGCGCTTTACGAGCTCTGGGTGAATGATGAGTTTTGGTTTAAAATATGCCAGTCTACCTAAGTAAGGTATCGTTTGTCCATTTAGTTCATTAAAACAAATTCGTTTATACCCATCAATTTGATGGCCCTTTGGCATATCTAGATCATATTTTAATTCGGATTTTTCCCAATTTAAATCTTCATAGACTTTACAAATGTTCACTACCCAATAATCATGGTTTTCAAAGGGCTCCATCTTTGCATTGGCCTGTTTGATCATAGCTGGGAAAAACTGTACATCATCCGGGCATAGCTCTTCTAAAATAGTTTTTACTTTGTCGTTGACTAAAGGTGCAGGCGTATTGTTTGGTAATACATCGTATCGTTTTAAAAACATTTCCGGTGGTGATTCAGAATCAAACACCAAGTCATAATCTTTAGGATCTTGAAGTGTATAGACCAAATTCGGATTACCAGAATCATAAGGAAGTGCGTGACCTTTCATAAATAACAAGTATTTTGTTTTTCTTTCTTTCCACCGGTAATCCATAATATATTTTTCACCAGCAAGTGATTTTTCCCAATAATAAGGCCTGCTATATACCATTATTGTACCTCCCTTTTTGCCAAGGGTACCGCTTGGGGGTGATGATGCTTGTTCAACATTCGTTCCCCAGAAGATAAAGCTTGACGTTCTTCTAAAATAATTTTCCTAAGTTCTGTGGCGTATTGTTGTTGCGTACCTCCACCTATACCTTCATATTTATCTAGAACCTTACTCATCTTAGTTTCTAAATGCGTACTGACATCCTTTAAGTGTCCCCCATCATGGATAGACCGTGTTGTTCTTGTCCACATTTCTTCAGCACCTTTTTTAGTGGGAAGGAGCATTTTATTAACCGGATCATTTGGATTCATGCCGGCGAGTTCCCAAAGAGGGTGCTCTTTCGTAAATTTTCTCTTATCACTTACAACGAGGTGAACTTGCGCCCCTTCAACTGATTTTATTTTGCCAGTTCTAGCGTCTCTGTTCAAGACATCGCTAAGGTTTACTTTAGCCTGTCCAGCGGTTTGTGGTCTAGCGGTTGCTGTTGCAGCGGGGGCAGTAAATTGAGCTTCATAGTGCCAGGCTTTTCCTGATTGTGCAACGGCAGCTTTAGCGGATTGTACAATTTTTCCTGCTGAAAGAGCGCCACCAGCCTCTAGGGTCATCATAAAAGTTTCTGCAACTTTTGGACCATGCTCTTTTTTAAGCCATGCATGTGCATTTTGAATATGCGGCCCTAAAATGCCCCCAACGCGCTCAAACAGTTCTTGAGTAACATATATGGAACCTGCAGCCCCTGCGACAGACCCAACGGCTGCACCCGTAGCGTTGCCAACACCTGGAACAACAGTCCCAACGGCACCACCAACAACGAAACCAGCACGACCGCCTCTAAGACCTGCGCCAGCATAAGCAGCATACTCTGCAAGTTTTCCAGCTGATCGCAACCCCTCTCTAACCGCTGAATGATGTTCCCAAAATTCTGGGTCATGTTTTGATTCATCACGTTGTAGTGATTCAAGAAAAGCCTCTGCTTCTTTTTGCTCTTCATAATATTTAATTGTTTTTTCCGCTTCTTCCCAAACCATTGCCGCTTCTTGTGGGGCGTGCATCATAAAGTTATGCGTTAAGGCGCGCTCAGCAGCCTTGTGCATGGCTTGCAAAACATCTGGATTGTTAGCTAAAGCACCAAGAGCGATGTTTGTCAGTAGTGCTATCTTTCGGGTATTTTCAAGATGATTATTTTGATGTGGATGAT
>CAZTIE010000191.1:0-2327 GCA_964613645.1 uncultured Verrucomicrobiales bacterium | reverse complement strand
TGCTTGTTGTCTATTAGCCTCGGCTCGAAGAATTTGCCCTTGTTTATCCCCTTCAGCACGTAATATTTCAGCTTGTCTATGACCCTCTGCAGCTAAAATTGCTGCACGTTTTTCACGCTCAGCTTTCATCTGATTCGCCATGGCATCTACTAAATTTTTTGGTGGCCGGATATCTTGTATCTCAATTCGCGTAACTTTAACTCCCCAAGGATTCGTGGCCAAATCAACGATATTCATTAGTCGGGTATTAATTTCATCACGCTGACTCAACATGCTATCTAATTCCATCGAACCTAAAACAGTACGAATATTAGTCATTGTTAAATTACGAATTGCATATTCGAGATCATCTACCTGGTAGGCCGATTTTGCAGTATCTATTACTTGATAAAAACACACTGCATCGATAGCAACCATTGCATTATCAGAGGATATTATCTCTTGAGGCGGAATATCTAATACCTTTTCTCGTCGATTAATTTTATAGGTGACCCTATCAATAAAAGGGATAATAAGTCCTAATCCAGGTTGCAATGTATGGGTATAACGCCCAAATCGTTCTACAGTCCATTCTTCTGATTGTGGAACAATTTTGACACCAGCTAAAACGAGTGTCACAGCAAAGACAACCAGTAAAATTAATGTTATTAATATACCCATAAGAACCTCCAATACAACTTATAAAAAGGTGAAAAACGCCAGTCAGTATTTTATACAATGTGTTGATTAAAAGCAAACTAAAAGCGCCATTCGAATGATGATATGATCATCAAACAAACTTTAATATGACAACAATGACAAAATACTTTTTTGAAATAAATCGTGATGCACTTAATCAATTGCAACATCATGCACCGAATGATGCCAAATTACTTGATATTTCATATCACATGATGGCTCTGGATCCATTTCTGCTCGCATTTAAGAGCCCACCCATACAAGCTCCCAGAAAAGGCGCTCTTTTATTTTCATATTTACGATCCATCAATACAACGCTTTCAATAACCATCGCTGCCTATTCTTTTATAAGAAAAAATTACAATAAACAATTAACCAATGATCACGAGGTAATAACGCATTCTGAAATTCTGAAGATTTATCAATCATCACAGAGAGATTTCATTACCAATTTAAAAAATGCAGTTGAACAGATGTTAATTATTTTGGTAACAAATCGTGGCGCCAAGTGTGATTCTATTGGCGAGTTTTTAAAGCAACTCCATGAATACGAGAAGTTCAAATGTCTTGGATCTTTTTTTGTGAAATTAAATACGGCAGCGAATTATTTAAAACATCACGTGGAACAATTCGAAAGTTTTGAAGAAATACATCTGATCGATTTAAAAATAAAAGTGATGGTACCTGCTTCCTCATACAAAAAAAAAGACATTTACAAAAAAACATGTGGTTATTTGCCCGAGCACAGTAGTTCCCGGGCAAATTAAAAAGTCATATATCACGGCTGTTTTCGATGCAATCGAAATAAATAAATCGTAAACTATGATCGATTTATTAAGAGCAAAGGATTGTAAGCTGTGGGATTTACTCGAAAACATCTATCGGCAGATGGGCTGGTTAACATTGTACGTCATGGGTTACGACGAGAAAAATTTCGCCCGCTCAAGCAATCACCTTATAGCTGGGAGGATTGCATTATGTCGGGCTTGGCAATATTTGGTCTTAAGTTCCCTTCCTTGCTTCAATTTGAAAAAGGCAAAACATTAGATCCCTGGATTCGTCGTAATTTACGAACACTTTATCGGGTGGATAAAGCTCCAAGCGATACCTGTTTACGGGAACGTCTTGATGAAATTTCTCCAAAACAACTTAGACGGCCATTCAAGCAAATCTTTTCTTATTTGCAGCGTGGAAAAGCGCTTGAGAAGTTCCGCTACCTTGATGGATATCACATTATTTCATTGGATCTCGACTTTAGCCATTTAGGCGGCTAATGATAGCTGATAAATCAAGGCGTTCACCGTGTCTTCAGGATATTTTTCAAAGTCGGGTTGATTTGCAGACTTTGAAAAATACTTATTTGACCAGATTGATCGCCTAACTATCGCTAGGATATCCGAGAACGTCAACTCACCTTGTTTATCATACCAAGAGGCCATTTCCATGCTCACAAGTGTCTTAATTTGATGCATGCTAAAAGCAACCAGCGTAACAAAAGAAAATAACCCCATGAGCAGCGGCGTTGTTCTGGCAATTGCCTTATCTGACCATTGACGCTGTGTTTCAACGCCAAGATGAGCCCTGGTCTCTTCAAACGTCACTTCGATGTTCCATCTCAGCACAAAGTAGCGAACAATTTGAGTTGGCGT
>CAZTIE010000190.1:0-2379 GCA_964613645.1 uncultured Verrucomicrobiales bacterium | reverse complement strand
TATCTTAAACTTAACCATCTTGAAGACTTAAATACGTCTCATATCTACTGAACCTGGACAATCCGATTGAGCCGATATATTGCTATACCTTGGCAAAAACAAACTGTCATCATACGACGTGCACATACTTTTTTACAGAATTTTCACAATGTGATACAATTTAATCATCTACCCTCATTTTTATATTTGTTTTGGTAAAGAAAAAAAATACAGCAATATCTAATCAGCTTCTTATACAAGCTTATGAAAAAATGCTTTTAATCCGCCGCTTTGAAGAACGCTGCGGACAACTTTATGGTATGGGGCTAATCGGTGGATTTTGCCATCTTTATATTGGGCAAGAAGCTGTTGTTATGGGGCTACAATTATCGCAACAACCACAAGATACCGTTATTACATCTTATCGTGATCATGCACATATGATTGCATGCGATATGGATCCACGTGGCATTATGGCGGAACTTACAGGCCGTTCCTCTGGTTATTCTAAGGGTAAAGGTGGTTCAATGCATATGTTTTCTAAGGAGAAAAATTTCTTTGGCGGGCACGGTATAGTTGGCGCACAAATTTCACTTGGAACAGGCCTTGCTTTTGCACACCAGTATAAACAAGATAACGGTGTTTGTGTTGCTTATATGGGTGATGGCGCTGTCAACCAAGGGCAGGTTTATGAATCTTTAAACATGGCAAGTCTATGGAATTTACCCATTGTATATGTTGTTGAAGATAATGAATATGCCATGGGAACATCCACAAAGCGTCACGCAGCTGATACAGACTTTACAAAACGTGGGGATGCTTATGCCCTTGCTACTAAAAAAGTAAATGGTATGGATTTTGTAGAGATGTATGAAACCGGCCAGTGGGCCTTAGAACACGCACGCACAAAAGGACCGGTCTTGCTGCACGTAAAAACGTATCGTTACCGCGGGCATTCTATGTCTGACCCGGCGAATTATCGCAGTAAAGAAGAAGTGAACGAGATTAAGATCCATAATGATCCAATTCAACGCGTCAAAACAATGATTGAAGACAAAAAATTAATGTCAGAAGGTGACTTCAAGGCATTGGATGCAAAAATTAAAGATATTATGTTAGATACAGTTGAATTTGCAAAAACAAGTCCAGAACCAGAGGAACATGAATTATATACAGATATTTTGGTGGAGGCTTAAATGATGAAAACATTAACCGTACGTGAAGCCTTGAACGAAGCTATGGCCGAAGAAATGACACGCGATAAATCTGTTTTTTTAATGGGCGAAGAAGTTGCTGAATATAACGGTGCTTATAAAGTAAGCCAAGGACTGCTTGATAAATTTGGAGACAAGCGCGTTATTGACACCCCTATTACAGAGCATGGATTTGCAGGGATTGGTGTTGGATCCGCCTTTTTAGGATTAAAGCCAATTGTTGAATTTATGACCTTCAATTTTTCAATGCAGGCCATTGATCAAATTATAAATTCTGCTGCGAAAACCCTTTATATGTCTGGCGGACAATTGGGATGCCCTATTGTCTTTCGCGGTCCAAATGGCGCAGCTTCTCGTGTTGGAGCGCAACACTCCCAGTGTTTTGCAAGCTGGTACGCACACTGTCCGGGGTTAAAAGTTATTAGTCCTTATGATGCAGCAAGTGCAAAAGGTCTTTTAAAATCAGCAATTCGTGACCCAAATCCGATTGTATTTTTAGAACATGAACTGATGTACGGTCATTCTTTTGATGATGTACCAGATAGCGCAGATCACTTAGTCCCTATTGGAAAAGCTGCCATCATTCGCGAAGGTACAGATGTTACCATTACGGCATTTTCTATGATGGTTGGATACGCTGTAAAGGCAGCAGAAATTTTAGCTAAACAAGGTATATCTGCAGAGGTTATTGACCTTAGAACCATTCGCCCCCTTGATACTGAAACAATTATCAATTCTGTTAAAAAGACGAATAGAATTGTAAGCGTTGAGGAAGGGTGGCCGTTTGCTGGCATTGGCTCAGAAATTGGTATGCTTGTTTGTGAACAAGCGTTTGATTACCTAGATGCAGAACCGAAACGTGTTTGCGCAAAGGATGTTCCCCTACCTTATGCAGCCAACTTAGAAAAACTTGCCCTACCACATGCTGACGATATTATTGATGCTGCAAAAGCTGTTTGCTATAACTGATTCCATATAAGATGGTGCACAAGATATACTGACTAAGCAGTACTAATGTTAAGCATCGTTCTTTTTTCGTATAGATTTTAGCTGTGCCCATTTTTTCTCAATGGGATTACAGTCCGGAGAATAGGGCGGCAAATATTCAAGAATATGTACTGGATTGCCCCCGGAAAGTAGGACACATTATTATGAACCTGTGTTCAACCAATGAAGGGTATAAACA
>CAZTIE010000189.1:0-2419 GCA_964613645.1 uncultured Verrucomicrobiales bacterium | reverse complement strand
TTAACAATTGATGATACTATTCGAGAATACGGTTTGTTTTTGGAATGACTATAACAGGTATGCATCATCTTGTTGCAGCAGGTTTAGCTTCTGCAAATCTTGTTGAACGTCGCCGAAACCTGGTTGTGACACTAAGAAAAAGATGCCCTGCAGGGTTTGATCTGTCTCCTCTTGCCCAGCCTGACGCGCATCCTGTGGCTCAGCTTACATACATGCAAGGACATTTTGTGGATAGTAGTGATTTTGATCAACTTAAAATTCACTTGCAAACTGCCCATCTGTTTTTAGAAGAGGGTAAATTCCCGCATACAGATTCAAATAAATGCTGGGCTAATGGTTTCGTCGGCATAGTGCATTTTGTCGAAAAAAGAAGTCAAATTGCATCCACCCCAGATTTTAAAGCATTGGCTGCATGTGCAGGTGCTGCATTTCCCTTTTTGAATGCGTTTGCAACCTGGCATCAAACAAACACAAAACATCCGTTCTATTCTATTGTAAACACAAACCTTGTTTCCGAAATATATGTTAAATGGGGGGAAGCAATGAAGTTCTTGTCATACCAAACTAAAGATGTTGATCACGCTATTGCATTAGCTTTACAGTGTAACCCGGAAAATCAATCTGCCCTTCGAATGCGACAAGAAAAATACCAAGTGCAGGGTAGATCTGTACCACCCGGTGATGTACTTGTTAGGAAAGTACCGGTTGGTAATACCTCCTTTTTAATAGCAGATCCAGGATCTATAGATGCAACTGAAGCTGCTACTCAAGCGGAGATTCATAAAAATCCTGATCTACAAGTTACAGCTGCAAAAGAAATTCTGACACAAACACCGAAATCACATCAAGAAATGTGCGGCCTTATTAAGACTGCAGGCCTGTATATTCATAAGCTTTCCTATCAAGACCAGCAAGATGTCATCAATAAAATTTGTGACACATTAAGGAAAATAGAGTTGGATATTGCAACAGAAGGATTTTCTTTTTATCAAGAAGCATTTGTTCCCTTACTTCAAATTAAAGTGTATGCGAAGAAAAATCTTGCAAGAATTTTAAGAAAGAGAATTTATGAATCGATTAAAATAAATAGAGACCTCACTGAAATTCAACGCCTAGATACAGCACTTGTTGTAGCCCATGCTTTAGGCATGGAAAATCTTGTTGAAGAAGTTGGATTTTTAAGACAGCAATTTTTAGAATGTGGCGTAAATGATGAGCCAAAAGAAAGTATAAAAATGCAGAGGACAGGCCTGAACGGTCTTTATTTTGTGACTGTTGAGGGAATCCAAAAGAAAGTAATCTACAATAGAGTTTCTCAATGCCGTGCGGCGTATGATGAACAGCCTATAGAATTATTACCGGATGAAAAAGCTTATGTAGAAAAGGAATTAGATTTGTATAAGGGAAAAGGGCTATCCGCAGACGAAGTGCGTGATAGGGCAGCAGCTTCTGTGCACGCTTTAGCCCCCTTCGTTTACTCCAAAATATTCTGTGATTTGCTTAGGGAAGTGGATGCTGTCGTAGATATTCCTAATGACTACCATATTCCGCCAAACATGCGACAACTGCTTAAGGCGTGGGATATTGATCCTGATAGTGAACTTTACCAGCACCATATGGCAAAATGGCAGGAAATTCATGGAAGAAAACTAGCTGAAGAACAAAAGGCTTATAAAGTATGGCTTCATCCATCAGACCTTAGTGCTGATGTTGCGTCAGATGAGGTGGAAATACCTACGGAGACTAAAAAAATGCAAAAAGCACAGTTAAGAACTGAAAAACACTGTGATCCTGAGCCTGCAGAAGCTGCATGCATTGAAAAAACAAATCCCATGCAAATGCTTGATAAGGCTTGGGAATGCGCTAAAGACAAAACGGGGGTTCCCCTTGATCGTTTACGTGTGGTTATTGAGAATAAACATTCTGCAGGCAGTGGTTCGCGTTGTATGGGGCACCTTCTTGAAACCGTCATAACAATAGGTCCAGATGGAGAAAAAGTATCAACAGAACGGTTGTTACCAAGCCCAATACCGCTACACGGCCCCCACCCTAAAAGAGCACAAGCAGCTGATTTCACAAAAGATGGAGATCCAGATACATTGAAAGCTGTAATCTGGCACTACAATCAAATTCTTGACCAATCAAAAGAGTAATATACTTTTTATGGCAGTATATAGGTGCTATTTTGAAGTTTTTTTGCAACTTGGTGTTGGCGTTATACTGTCTAGCATAAGATGTTCTCTATTCATATTTTTTATTATTTTTGTCGTCTGGGAAATTTAATTTGACGACACTATCTAAACATAATAATTACAGGATAAGATGATGGACCATCTTTTGATGCACACATTGTAAACAGAATGGATTTATAGTCATTCCAAAAACAAACCGTATTCTCGAATAGTATCATCAATTGTTA
>CAZTIE010000188.1:0-2443 GCA_964613645.1 uncultured Verrucomicrobiales bacterium | reverse complement strand
AATTTCATAAATTTATCTAAACATTGCTGAAGGAATACCCTGCCGAACAAAGCCAATCTATGGAAGACATGGCTATTGAATAATAATTTTGCATTAATTTTTGGTTGTGTTATTCTCCAGGTGAATTTAATGCGTACTTTGTTTAATAGGAGATTAACTATGAAGGTAAATTTTAAAAATGCAATAGTCTTTATTGGATTGAGTGTTTTCTCTAATAATTTACTAGGTGCAGAAGGACCATATGATTTTTATAAAGAACCTACGGGTAGAGTTACTGAAAATGGACCTAATTATATTTATGCTGTTCATAGTGTTGGAGGACCAATTGATGAATGGGAAGGTTGGACACAACTTAAAGTTTATGCTTTAGAGCACAAAGGTGATTTTGAATGGGATAATATTTTTTCTGCTGGGTATTTGGATGAATGTGATGATCCAGAACTTTTAGCTGTTTTAAAAGATTTTTATGCGGTTTTAAGGTTGGCTAAGAAAAACCCAGAACTGGATTTTGAAGGTGATATACGAAATGCAGAGGCTTATATTTCTTTTGGGAAGTTTCCTGCAACATCTGACTGGGTAGGTGAAGTTTCTATTGTTGAACAAAAAATGAAAAACACACAATATGTTTTTGGATGGAAGCAAGATAATAATGGTGAAAGTTTTGTAAGCTCTATACATCCTTTGAAAGGCTTAGAGAAGTGTGCGAGGGTGATGTCTCTTCAGGAATCACCAGTATTAATATATCAAAAATATATTACTGTTGCTGATCAGTTTTTAAAAAGAGAAAAAAGAAGATATATGTCGCCGTGGCATGGTTTAATGATTATTGATTTTATGCATGCTTTTGCTAGCAAAAAACCATATACATTTGATATAACGGCGTGTTCATCACGATCTGTTATATATCTTTTATCCGAGGTTATTAACTTTAAATTACGCTTTTTTGGTAACACTGATTTCTGGACAATAAATCCTGACGCTAGATGTAACGGGGTGTCGTATGAAGAGTATGTAGATAACTATCCAACCATATTTAAAATAGGGCCACATGAGTATAAATTACAGAGTGCACATACAAAGAGTAAACCTGGTGGTGGCAGAATTTATGGATTAAAACAGAGTAGCATCCCTGAAAAATATCCTGCAGTATTGCTTTGGCTTAAAACACACAAAACTGATTTGAATTGGTATGGGGAAGTTTTACGTGCTAGGCAGAAAAAGGGTACAGTAGTTCAATTAGAGCAAGATAAACAAGATTACAAAGAAGATAATCAATTTTTGAATGGATTTAGTTTACTCTTATCTTTTGAGGTTGCGCGTCGTCTTGTTGGTGGAGACACTTTCCAATCATTACCTATCTTATTAACTATTCCGTATTTATTGGAAAATTTTGATAACTTGGATATTATGGATGATTGTTTTAGACTTTTGTTTTCTGGAGAGGCGCAATACAAACCAAAAAATCAAATAGATGAAAGAAAGCAATTTGTAGTGGAAAGAGTTATTCCATATCAAAAAACTTTAACAAATGGGAAATTGTTACGCGATAAGTTGAGAATGTTTCATACAGATGATGAAAACTCAGAAGATGAATATGAGGGCTAAAAGTTAACACTTGACATGGTGATGTAAAAGTGATACACATATAGTATAAGGTTTATTTTGAATATATGTATTATGGTTACTAAAAATCCACGTGTGAACGTAACATTTGAAGAAAATACGTTAGATATGTTGGGTGCTATGGCAAAAGCTGATCATAAATCAGTTTCAGGTCTTGTGAAAGAACTGACGTTAGAAGCACTAGAACGACGCGAGGATTACATGTTGTCTCGTCTTGCAGAAAACCGTGATAAAGGAACTGTGCACACCGTATCGCACGACGTTGCATGGAAGTAAAATATAAGGTCATTTATCAGGACCTTGTTGTTAAACGTGATATTCCGGCAATTTCTGCTTCCGTTAAACCTGCCATAAAGCGTGGTATTGAGGAAAGGTTAATGACGGATCCTATTGGTTTTGGGAAACCGCTTCGCTACAGCTTAAAGGGTCACAGGCGTCTTCGCATCAGTGATTACAGGATCGTGTATCGCATTGAGCCCGCAAAAAGCACGGTGGTTATTGTGGCTATCAAACACAGAAAAGAAGTCTATAAAAAATCATGAAATCATTTTTATCCTTGTAAATCTAATACGATACTTTGAAATTACAAGGATAAATTACATTTCAATGCCGCCCATGCCACGACTATGGTGCATATCTATTTGACGCTGATGCTGCTCAATTTCCCTCACGTGTGTTTCAATTTGTTGCTGCATATGGTGTTCATTCTGTTTGAAGTGATCTTGAATATCTTTTAGATGGTGATCAAAACTATGGTCACTGTGAAGGGCTTTGTTCGGCAGGGTCTTGAAAGTTGAGAATTTCTAACTATTTTGTTAAC
>CAZTIE010000187.1:0-2447 GCA_964613645.1 uncultured Verrucomicrobiales bacterium | reverse complement strand
TTTCTGATAGACGTAATGGCCAATGACTTGCGTACCACTATCAGTAATTTGGAAACAAATAATCTAGATTTATGTATTGTAGATACACCTGGGGATGCGAGCTTAAATGCGGTTGTAGGAATAGAGGTTGCGGATTTAATCTTAATTCCAACGAAACCCACAGCACCAGACTTAACGGCAATAGGACGTACTATTAGCATGGTTGAGGATAACAATAAAAAATTCTGCTTTGTGATTACACAAGGTATTAATAGGGCAAAATCGACATTACAGGCAGCCTCAGTTCTTTCTCAATTTGGTGCTTTAGCGCCATCAGTTATTTCAAATAGGATTTCATATGCAAATGCAATGGGGCAGGGAGATTCCGCTGTTTTACTTGATAAATCTGCAGAAAGAGAGATCCAAGAAGTATGGTCTTTTGTCAGTAATATGTTGTTTAAGAAAAGTGCAAATAATAAAAAAAAGATGGTGGTTTAAATGGTGATGAAAAAGCCAAAATTTCAACTCACGTCAGATTTAATTAGTGTTCAGAAGGAATCTGAAATTATGATCAGTAAGCAACCTACTAAGCAAAAGTCCTTGATTAAAGACCAACTTAATATAAAAATTTCGAAGCAGCTAAAACAAAATTTCCAAGTGTGGTGTATTCAAAATAATTTCAATATGTCAGAGTGCATAGAACAATTAATTGAAGAAAAAATTAAAAAATAATTTTTTTCTGAGTACAAGAAGAATAGGGTGGGGCGGTGTTATTTTCACTGTTTTCTGAATTAGAGTGCCAACTGATTCAGCATAAAAAGAACCGCCACCATCTAAAAAAATGCAGAGTATAATTGTAGGTAAACCAAAGAGAAGTATTCAAAAAGTAAGTTTGATAAAGACGTTGATAAAATTAAAGGGCTTTTAGGTAACAACAATCATGTTTCGTTAAGAAGGTACATTAAGAAAAGAAATATTGATCCAACATCGCCTACTGCTTCTATGCTTAAAAAAGAGGAGCTAAGAAATGACTGAAAATAAAGATATTACGTTATTTACATCAACAGATGGTGACGTTTCTTTAAATGTTCCCCTTGATAAAGAAACAGTTTGGCTTAGCTTAAAACAAATGAGTGAGTTGTTTGGACGTGATAAGTCTGTGATCTCACGGCACATTAAGAAGATTTTTGATAGTGAAGAACTACAGAAAGATCAAACTGTTGCATTTTTTGCAACAGTTCAAAGTGAGGGCAGTAAATCCGTTGAAAGAACAATTGAATACTTTAATATTGACGTTGTTTTATCTGTTGGCTACCGGGTGAACTCTAAACGTGGAAGCGAGTTCAGACGTTGGTCTAACACAATTTTAAAGCAATATATATTAGATGGATTTGCGCTTAATCACACACAATTATCAAAAACGGGTCTGAAGACATTAAACCAAAGTATTTCACTTATTAAATCCATTTTAAGTGATGGTGATCAAAAAAATGATTTTGGAAGCAACGCACTTTCTATCATTGAATCTTACGCCAAGTCATGGTCAACACTACTTAGTTTTGATGAAAATAAATTAGCAGCAATAGAAAATGTAGATCAAATTGCAGAAGTTGATTTTAAAAAAATTAAGGACGATATCTATCAATTTAAGGTTGAACTTATTAAAAAGGGAGAGGCAACCGACTTGTTTGGTAAACTGCGCTCTGAGGTTGGTATAGATTCTGTCTTTGATTCTGTTCATCAAACATTTGATGGTGTGTCACTTTATCCATCCTTAGAAGAACGTGCAGCCCACATTTTATACTTCTTTGTTAAAAATCATATTTTCTTTGATGGTAACAAACGAATTGGTAGTTTTATTTTTCTAATTTACTTATCTCTTTGTTCTTATGATGTCACTAGAATTTCTAATGAAACATTAGTGGCATTAGCACTTCTTGTTGCACGCAGTCACCCAAGTGAGAAAGAGACAATCATTCAACTGATTATGCATCTTATTAAAAGATAGGTAGCACACAGCATGTCGGATCAAAATACACCGCTTTTTCAAAGTATATTATCCTCAAGTTTTGTTACCAAAACTGGTGAGGAGGCGCAAAAAGATTTAGACCTGAACAAGCTTTTGATGCCACGTCCCATCACAACGTTTTTTGTACGTGTTCAAAGTGATGCAATGGAAAGTGATACCATCAAAAAAGGTGACATTTTAATTGTGGATAAGAGTTTAACACCAAAGCACAATGACTTAATCATTGCGGTTCTTGATGGAGAACAACTTGTAAGACGCCTTATAAAAGAAAAAGAACATTCTTTTTTAGTGTCAAATTATGGACATGCTAAATACCATATAACAGAAGATTCTGACTTTTCTGTATGGGGCGTTGTAACGTATATTATTCATAAAACATCTACATCAGGATGAATAAGTGATGCAGGAAAAAATATTTGCGCTTGCTGATGTCAACAAC
>CAZTIE010000186.1:0-2472 GCA_964613645.1 uncultured Verrucomicrobiales bacterium | reverse complement strand
TTAGCCATACCTGCCAGCACTACCTGTCGTGCCGTACGTTCTTCATCATTTTTAATAGGGCGCATAACTTGTGCTGTTGGGTTCTGAACCTCAGGGTTTTGTTATAACATTAATGACAAAAGAATACTAAAAAATTAAAATAAAAATTTTAATATGGCGCAATTCAATCAAAATATTTTTCTAGATCATTATAGTGACAATCGTCAAAAAAATTATGTAATATAGCGCGGCGATTTATTGTTGCGTATTCATGTGCAGCTTCTTCATTCACACAAAAATGGTTTTGATAAAATCTTTTTAATTCGCATAAAACATCTGGCCACATTTCTTTTAGTTCTGCAACCATTTGAATTTCATGATCATATGCTTTGTCAGTTAATATTTTAAATATAAGGTCTACCGAAAGTTCCCCAATTTTAAATCCGGCACCTTCTGCAAGCGTAAAGTCATATTTTTTCCAAGGCATCCAAAAAGATTGTAATAGAACATTTAAGGCACACGTTCGTGTAGATGAAGTATACATAACCGTACCTTCCAAAGATGATGGTCCTAATAAAGTGTTCAAAATTTCTATAAACCGATCCAAGGTTTGATTATTAAAACATTTTAGAATATTTTTGGGCATATCACGTAGTTTAACACGGTAAAATTTTTGTTTTTCCATATCTTTTGCATGCAAAATAATCCAATCTGACAAGTAAGTAGAACCATTATCACCTGGCATGATAACATATAGTAGTGTATTATTTTTATCAAAAACAAAAAATGGTTCACTAGAATCACGATTATAGTTCCACGTATCATAGTGCTTAGAAAAAGAATGTGAACCGTAGTTATCTCCCCATAACGGATTTTTTTCAGTTACTTTAAGTACATCAATAGCTTTGTGTGATAGTTTTTCCTTGTAGAGAATCTGTAGGTTATTCAATTCGTCTAGAGTATCTAGTAAAAACAAACGATCTATCTTCCCAACTTCAGAATCCCATTCTATACGTGGGTGACGGCACAGTGTTAAATAGCATGAGCCACATTTCACACTATAAAATTCAGTTTTTTCAATGATTTTTTTTTGAATTTTAATATCCCCTCCCTCATAAGAAGATAGACGAACCACCCTATAAGGGCCAATATTTTGGATACTTTTTAATTCATTTTTACTTAATAAAACCTGTTTTGCAAAATCTTTTATTGCATCAATATCTTCTTGTGTTGCTTCACTGTGAATGGGCTCTACTTTGATTTCAGCATACAAGCTGAGTTGTAAAGATAGTAAAATTGGCATAAGTTTGAAAATAATATTCATATTATACTTTTAAAGTAAGATAAAACCATATTATAAAAGTGTACCACTAAATTAGTGGTACATATATAATTATTTTTAATATAAATGACCTCTCATTGCATCCCCATAATACGCATTATATGCCCGAACGGCCTCTTGCTTATATGCCGGTCTTAGCAGATTCCAATTTTCATCTGTAATTGCCATTGGCATTCCCCATTGTTGACTTGGAAGTGATCCATCTGGATCCATCACTTTATCTGCAAATAAAAAGGCTTCAGCAAATCGTCTTTTCACAAGCCCATTCAAGACTTTGCCTCCCCCCTTACGCCAATGTCCAAAATGTTCTAAAGATTCAGCTAATTCTCCACTATTAACCTTCTTTAATAAGGTGGACTGAGCAATAGCAGAAACACCACAATTAAATGCTATAGATGTTAAAGCATCATATTGATGAGGTTCTAAATTTATATGTATGTATGGGCGTATGTTACCACGTGTTGCAATATCTCTTTGTAATAACGCAACTGCTTGGTCTCTTGATAAAGTTCCAAATTTTTCTCCTGCTTCAAGTTTATGTCCAAAACCGATTGTTTCATAACCAGCAGGACAGGGTTTTGCAGTAGACTCAAACCCTTCAAAAGTTTCTATAAAGTTAGCTAATTGGCTACCATACGACACGCCAATACTAGCAACTAAGCACACTATATTTTTCTTCATAACAAGCTCCTCTGTTATTATTTTATGTTTCCTCATGAAACAAACTTAGAATACTTTTTTCAATAATTTTAGTCAAATATCTCCTTTCCAAAACAATCACCCGCACACTTCTTATCAGAAAACAGATTTATATGCTGAGCTTTGGCTTGCTTCAGCCGCGCATCAATTTTACTTTTTAAATCAGGTGTTAAACTTGCTAAACTTGTAAAATTTGTTATACTTATAATAGTTAGCGGTATCACTTTTAAGGAGAAAGCATATGCTTGGCGTACGATTACCAAATCTTTTAGAAGAGCGCTTAAATGCCCTTTCAAAATCAACACATAGGCCAAAGAGCTATTATGTAAAAGCGGCCTTACAAAGTTATCTAGACGAGTATGAAACCTTGTATAGCTTAAAGCATATAAAATGAGACATTAAGTAAATTTACTAAACAGGTCGTTTATAGAACATCTTTCTTTTCTTCGTAT
>CAZTIE010000185.1:0-2606 GCA_964613645.1 uncultured Verrucomicrobiales bacterium | reverse complement strand
AATTTCATAAATTTATCTAAACATTGCTGAAGGAATACCCTGCCGAACAAAGCCCCTTTGGAGCGTGGAATGATCAACCTTAGCGCCGCGTATACTCATCATGTCTTCCAGATCTCTGTAACTTAAGGAGTATTTCAATTTCATGTACACGAAAAGCAAAATGACGGAGGAGGAGGAACAATAGCCTTTAAAAAACTTCAATAACTTTTGTGCAATTTTAATGATCATGAGGGCTGAAAAATAAAATACTATTCTGTCTCAATATAAGCTCTAGCGCACAACTTTCACAGATGTGACACTACCCGGAAATATCATAGAGCCGAAAAAAAGACTTACCAAATTTAAAGACAGTTCCTAAACAATATAATAATTAGGGTGCTAATTCTTGTATCACCATATTTAAAACTTCACATAATTCAGATTTTTGCACTTCTGACAACTTATTGAGCTGCTTTTTTTGTATTTTCATTTCATCATTTGATAAGGATACCCTCAACACTGATTGAGTTGTTTTCTTAAAAGCAACAGACTTTTCACCAGTTTTTACTTCTGAGTTTTTATATATATACTCTAATCGTTCTGCATCGGATGACAGCTTGTATAACTTTCTGTAATGTTCGCGGCCGCGAACATTAAAATTTAAAAGCGCATCTTGTATATTTTGCGTCAACGTTAGAAGTTTCAAAAGTTCAGAAAGCTGAGAAGGTGCTAACCCAATTTTTTTACTCAGTTCTTCTTGTCCACCCCAACCTCGTTTAACAGCTAAAGACTTAAGTGATTTAGCCAACTCAAGTGGGTGTAGATTTTTTCTCTGCACATTTTCAATTAAAGCAATTTCTTCAGCTTTTTCCTGATCATCAATAATAATACACGGGACCTTAGCCAAGCATAGAAGTTTTGCCGCCCTCAATCGACGCTCCCCACTAACGACTTCAAAAGCAATTTTTTCATCTCCTACACGGAGAACAGTTAATGGTTGGCGTATTCCATGTAATTTTATAGTCTTTGCCATTTCAGCAATATCATCATCATTGAAGATAACTCTTGCTTGATTTCTATACGGAATTAGTGATTCTATACTTAAATAAACAATCTCTGACCTATTATCGCTACTAAAAGTACTAACGCGCTTGGTCGTATGTATATCTGATGACGCCGAGACATCTTCAGAAGCTCTAGTTTTGGCATTTTCAATTTTCATTATATTATCCTATTATTCGCGGCCGCGAAGATTAAATACTCTGGGTTACAATTTCATGAACTAAATCCATAACATCTTCAAATCCAGTTGATTTTGACTTACAAAAAGCAGAAACTGGTAGTTTTTTCTTTGCTGCAATATTAATCTCTTCAACCTTCCTAACAACAGCATTAATAACTGCTGGGCCATAGTTTGCACGTAAAGCTCCAAGAACCTCTTGTGAGGTTGCTGTTTTAATTTCATACTTATTTGGAATAATTGAGTATTTCGGAGTAAGCTCCATATCGGAATAGAAATTCAACATTTCATCAACAAGGACTTTTAACCCCGAAAGGCTAAATGGTTGTGTTTCACAAACAATATTTACTCTGTCACTAGCAACCAAAGCATTCATATTAAGAGTGCTGATTGTTGGATTTGTGTCAATTAAAATAAAGTCATAATCCTGCTTGAGTGGCTCTAAAACATAAGAAAGTTTTTCCTCCCTCTTTGTCTTACTGCTCAGTGGAACCTCTATTCTCGTCATTGAAATATTTGCAGGCAATAAGTCTAACCCATCAGAAATATTAATAATTGCATCTTCAACAGGAACACCATTAATAATAACATCATAAATTGTTGGCCCATTCCAGTCTTCTGCAACACGCATCACTGAAGAAAGATGACCTTGTGGGTCTAAGTCCAAAGCCAAAACTTTGAACCCTAAAATACTTAAGTGTGTTGCGACCTGATAACAAATACTTGTCTTGCCTGTCCCACCCTTAAAATTATAAAAGACATTTATTTTATCTTTTATTGGTAGTTTTAAATTAGCATACAGCTCTTTTGTTATAAGGCGTGCTGTTTTTATATCATACTTTTTTTGATTTTTTGCATCCCAAACCAAGTTTTTTAATTTTTCACTATTAATCATTCTTGAAACAGTATTTGGAGAAACTTGACATAGTTTACCTAACATAGCCTGATTAAACACAATATCCTTCATTATCTTCACCTTTGTCTTTTAATAACAATGTAGCACAAATAAAATCAGGTAGCAAATTTGCAATTTTTCTTAAAAATCATACCATTACATAATTTTTGTTTTTTTTGCATTTACTCTACTTGACAGGAAATAAGCGTTCGTAGATAATACTACTTATAGGGTGATTTTTCAGCCCGTAACAAAAAAGGCCCCCGTTGGCGCGGGAGCCTTTAAACTGCACATAAGTTGTGACTTACTATCTATTGTTATTGTATTATTTTACATAACAAATGTCAATCTTTTGTGCATATTAACTATGACTAAAGAGATTTTAAATATGCAAAGAGATAACAACAACCACACATTAATTGCACGAGCACACCTTGTAGATGAATTTGGTCGCACTGGTGCTCAGTTTATAAGTCAAATTCATTACTGGCT
>CAZTIE010000184.1:0-2613 GCA_964613645.1 uncultured Verrucomicrobiales bacterium | reverse complement strand
AAACTCTTTTTTATTTCATTATATAACAGGTTGTTTATTTTTGGAATGACTATATTACACCCTGTAAATTAACTAAATATTAAGACAATCAAATGTACTATAAGGTATATATTTCAATTATAGGTATGCATGTCTTTTGATTTTCTAGATCCTGATCAATCATATGTTCATAAATTCATGCACTTTAAAATGCTATCTAAAGACGAAGAAGAGCATTTAGCAAAGGAGTGGCGGGCATACCATAATGAAGACGCACTACATACTTTGATAAAATCTTATACGCGCTTAGTTGTGAGCATGGCCTGCAAACTGAAAAGATATGGCATTCCTATTGCGGATCTTATACAAGAAGGCAATATTGGCCTCATTACGGCAGCTGAAAAATTCAACCCTACAGAGCACGATAATACACGCTTTTCTACCTATGCAAAATGGTGGATCAGAGCGTCACAACAAAGATATATTTTACAAAATTGGTCTATCGTACGCATGGGCATGACCACAAATAATAAACAGCTTTTTTTTAATTTAGACCGTTTAAAAACACAATTATTTAGTCTCACAACAGACCATCTAGATAGCGATCAAACGCAAGAGATGGCACATTCTTTGGATATATCTAGCTACGAAATCTCTGAAATGGAAAAACGTCTACATTTAGCTGATTTATCATTAAATGCTATCGTTAAAAATGATGGTGGCAGTAAAGATACATTAGAAGATTTTATTCCAGACACAGACAATACGCCAGAAGAAGAATGCGCTACAAAGGAAACATTAGACATTATCACAAAAACATTACATGATGCGCTAAACATACTAAGTGAGAGAGATCGCTATATTATAGAACATGTATACTTAAAAGACACTGGCATGAACCTATCTGAAATTGCTAAAAAATTTGGCATATCACGTGAAAGATCGAGGCAGCTATCAAAACGTGCTCTTCGCAAAATGCACTATTTTTTAACACACACCGAACATGTCTCGCCACGCGATTTAAAAACAAGTTCTTAGTTGCTCTAAGCACCTTAGCTTGTTACCCTTGCAATAATAAGCTTTCAGTCGCTAGCCACATGGTCAAAAAAATAATAAAGCACGCTATCACACAAAATATAATTGCTTATTTAGGTGCCAAATTTATTAAATTCATTTACAAAACAACACAGTGGAATTTCATTAATTTACAAAATTTAAATACTGCTGTTACATCTGAACGACCCGTTATTATTTGTTGCTGGCATCAACGCTTACTGATGATTCCCAGTTTTTGGCATTTCAAACGGAACACATCGGTATTACTCTCCAGCCATTCTGACGGTCTGCTTATTAGCAAAGTATTAATGCACTTTAACGTAGGCTCTATATATGGATCATCAACACGCGGTGGCGATAAAGCCGCACTTCAAATCATTAGGCAGCTTAAGCAAGGCAATGCTATTGGTATAACGCCTGATGGCCCCAAAGGACCCAATCAAATTGCAAGCCTTGGTGTGGCACAACTGGCATATTTATCAAAAGCACTTATCGTTCCTATTTCCTACAGTGTACAAAAGCATAAAAGTTTAAGATCGTGGGATAAATTCATGGTACCACTACCCTTTTCAAAAGGCAGATTCTGCGCTGGAGAAATTATTGATGCGACTGACTTTAAAAATGCAGAGGGATTATTAGAAATAATTCAATCTAATTTAGATAACACCACACGTACAGCTGATACTTTTTAGACAAAAAAATATATATAGATACTTGTGTTTTTGTTTAAAGCATGTAACGCTTAAAGTATAGCAATAAATTGCCTTTGGAGTTACAGAGCATGCGTAGATATAATCTACCTAAAGTGGAGGCGTGCGCAACCGCACAATTAGCATTCCATTCTACCCTCTTCTGTATATCGCTTTTTCAAAAAAAATCAAATTTTCTTTCCTGTATTAAGAAAATATTAATACTTTGTAGCTTAAACTGTAAGTGTTGTAGCAGCTTTTTAAGTGTAAAGCGCAAGCAATATTTATGTGTAGGGGGTAGATTGATGCATTTTCTTATTCCCTACACACCAAACCCTTACCTTGTGGAGAAATCATTGATGTTTAGATTAATGTGGTTTGTCCCCAGTGTTGGGAAATACATAAAGGCTGAAAAGCCTTTAAACAAATTTATGCGCCATGTTAAACCCATGGTGTGTGGATAAAACCGCGTTCAGGCCGCGAGGGCCGGACGTTTATTTTGAAAAACCTTTAAATAAGGAATAACAAATGACGAAATTAAATTCAAAGAAACTACTTCTCTCCATGGCATCAGCGGCTGCAATTTTTGTTGGCGGAATTAATACTTCTTCTGCTGGTTCAAACGTAGGCAATACGCTTACTGGCGCAGTGACAGCTGGTACAGCAGATCTTGCATTAACTGAGAATCATGCTCTTTGTGCTTTTGGTGGAGCTGGTTTACTAACAGCGCATCCAAACATTACGCTTCCTAAAGGAAAGTTCTCATTTATAGCAGGAGCAAATACATTATCCAGTGATGCAGCTAGTACCTTCGCACCTGTCGATGGTTCTGACAGGCTTTGTTCGGCAGGGTATTCCTTCAGCAATGTTTAGATAAATTTATGAAATT
>CAZTIE010000183.1:0-2618 GCA_964613645.1 uncultured Verrucomicrobiales bacterium | reverse complement strand
AAGACTCTCTTATTTTAGAACAATAATGGTCCGACTAAAGGGGTGCACTTCCCAAGCTGATTCGAAAATCACAACTTTCAAGACCCTGCCAAACAAAGCCGATCCCACAGTGCTGTTGTAAGAAAACTGCGTATGGAGTAAAAATCTACACTTACTGACAGGTATGCATTTGTTGAGACATAAAATGAGACTCTCTTGTCAATAGTGTATGCTTATCCATAATGGGAATAGTTAAGTGTGGCAAATCACCAATGTTATACCATTCTGCTTCTTGTTCACGTAAAATGTGATTACGTAGACTACGGCCACAATCCCCATAATAGAATAATGAGAACATTTTTATTTCTCCCGTAGCAATATCTTGTCTAAAACCACCACGCATCACCGTTTCAACAACGGCTGCTTTTAATAGGTCGTTTTTTTTATATTTTTCTAGCAATGATCCTTGCAAACGAATAGGAGCGTTTTCATCAGTACTTACGTAGTCTTCAAGGCATGTCAAGAAGCTTCCGTCTGCTTTCATGGTTGTTTGCTGCTGAAACAAATCAGCACCACAGGCAAAAAATATAGATTTAGGGTCAATAAGTGACAACCTTTCATCTCCACGTGTGAATAGATTCAGGTAGAAAAATGAACCATTCATCAAATCGAACAAACATTGGTGGTCACTATTCAGTACCGAAGGATTAATATGCCTACTTGTTAATGGCCTTAAAAGAGTTGTACACATAACAGATAACATAACTTTATGGCGACAATTGGCCAAAAAAGCAGAATTTTCAAATCCGGGGGTTGTGTTGAGAATGCTTTCCCCGCCTTTTTCACGCAGCTGTGGATCGTCATCAACCATGGTTTGCCGTTCCTTAAAACTTTTAGGAAATGCCATATTAGCCATGACAATACCGGACAGTTCTAGATCTTGTTTATAGGCAACCCATAATTCTGATACCTTGTGTGGACGAATGGTTAAATCTGCGTACATCAATCCCTTATCAGGATATTTTTGCGCTTGGTAACACATCATCAAAATTTTTGCCAAATCACATTGGGCATATATATTTACTGCCGTTGCTCCATTTCCCAACAAATTTGGCAGTACGACAGATAAAGCGTCAGCTAAATTTTCTTTTTTTCTAGATATATTACAAGGCAATGTACTAATCCCCTTTAGAGCCACATCACACAAGGCAGATATATGTCGTATTGTCACCTTTTTAGGGCAACCAGGCTCTTGTGGGAAAGAGACATCTCCACGTTCAGGTTTATTATGCCAGGCAATTACATGTACAGTGGGATCTAATTGTGCCCATTCATAAGCCTTGCTAACAACGTCTCTGATATTAGAGTGCTTTTGAGGATTATCTGACAGCCACATCATATGCACTATATGATCAGATTTACTTAACTCTTGAGTATCCGCACGAGGCGTAGTATCCCTTGCACCTGATGCTGCAGCTATTTCGGAAGACGCCAGCAAACAATGATTCGTGAAAAAAAAGAACGTTAAGATTAATTTTATAATGTGCATAATTGGTTAACAGTTTTAGGTATAAAAAAATACTACTTGTTTTTGTTGTACTTGTCAATAGATTATGATAACTATGACATTTTATGTGAAACTATGGTTTTGTCGCGTCCATGGCATCGTCAAGTTAACATGAACGCATTAATCGTGTAGAGTTATATCATTCTAAACAATATTGTTATGGCATGAGTTTATCTATCCCACCCAAAAGACATCGTTTTCCTATTTCACTCATAAGTCATACGATTTGGTTGTGTCATCGTTTCAATCACAGTGACCGGGATGTTCAGGAACAATTATCTTATCGTGGCATTATTGTCAGTCATGAGACGATCAGACTGGCTTTGTTCGGCAGGATATGTCTTCAGCAATGTTTAGATAAAATTATGAAATTTTCACGGATTGACACTTACCAAGTGTATTCCATTGGTTGATGATATTTCCGATTATTGAGCCTTCATTTTCCTGTGATTCAATTTTTTGCGTCTTAAAACTTGTTCCTATACATCTTTTGATCCGTGAAATTTGCGCTTCAACTCATGCGCTTATGCCATACCCATATTTTTTATGAACCGAAGGTCAGCGAAGCTAAAGGCATAGACTGTTTTTTTTCTTGACTATATTTTACTATTTTATCATGCCAGATTGTATCATCTTTACCATGAACAATAGAGTTTGGAGACGGCGGAATAACAGGTGTAATCCCTTTTTCACTAAGCGTTTGAACGCCTTTGATACTATAGTAGGCGCCATCAGCAATAATTTTTGAAACTGGCGCTTCTACATTCAGCAAATTATCGATCATGCCAATATCTGATGAGGAATAATCCGTAACGACGACACTGTGCATATTAAGATGTGGATCTATCCCTAAATGTAGCTTCCTCCACGGTTTGTTATCGCACGGTTTCCCATATTTTTCCTCATACCAATGACTGGCTTTTCCAAAACGAATGCCGGTGCTATCAAGGATCAAAGTTATAGACTCACCCTTATACACACGATCTACAATTTTTTCACAATACTGCTTAACTTTAATTGGAACCTTTGAAAATAGGTCACTTAAATGACCAAAACTTGGCACGGCTATATC
>CAZTIE010000182.1:0-2623 GCA_964613645.1 uncultured Verrucomicrobiales bacterium | reverse complement strand
AGTTGGTAATATGACAATGACAGATCCAATTGCTGATTTCTTAACAAGAATAAGAAACGGTCAGCAAGCAAACATGAAAATAGTAAAATCACCTTATTCAAATATGCGTAAAGGTGTTGCAGATGTTTTGTGTGATGAAGGTTACCTTCGCAATGTTACTGTTGGAACAGATGCAAAAGGTTTTAAAGAATTGAGCGTAGAGCTAAAGTATGTTGATGGTGCTGCTGTGATTGAAAGAATCCAGCGTGTTTCAACGCCAGGTCGTCGTGTATATTCACAAATTAGTGAACTAGCCCCCGTATCTAACGGTTTAGGTATGAGTATTTTATCCACAAGTAAGGGTATTATGTCAGACCATAAGGCACGTGTTGAACGTGTCGGTGGCGAAGTTCTGTGTCAAGTATTTTAGGAGCTTTAAATGTCACGTGTTGGAAAAAATGAAATTAAAGTTCCAAGTTCAGTTGCTTTGACGATCGCAGATCAAAAAGTAACAATGAAGGGAAAACTTGGCGAGCGTTCTTATGATGTTCCTGGTGTTTTGAAAATTGAAAAAACAGAAGGCGGTTTAAAAGTGCTTCCTGTTTCTGATTCAAAAAAAGCCCGTGAACTTTGGGGTACTGCAAATCGTACATTAACAGCCATTTCTAAAGGTGTTGATACAGGGTTTACAGTCAACATGGAATTAAAGGGTGTTGGTTACAAAGCGCAAGTTCAAGGTAGTAAAATTATTCTTCAATTGGCTTACAGCCATGATGTGGAATATAATTTACCAGAAGGCGTAAGTGCAAAGTGTGAAAAGCCAACAGCTTTAAGTATAACTGGACCTTGTGCGCAAGTTGTAGGTCAAGTTGCTGCTGAAATTCGTAAATATCGTAAACCTGAACCTTACAAAGGAAAAGGCATTATTCGTGATGGCGAATTTGTCTTGCGCAAAGAAGGTAAGAAAAAATAATTAAGGAAGCAAAGTAAAATGGCAGGGACTTCAGATTTAAGAACCAGACGTAAAATACGTCAACGTTATAAAATTAAACAAACAAGCGCTGGTAAAGTACGTTTAACTGTTAACCGTACAAACCAACATACATATGCACAAATTGTTGACCCAAGTGGAAAAACATTATGTTCAGCATCAACACTAATTTCAGAAGCTTCAAAATTGAAGAATGGTAGCAATAAAGATGCTGCAACTTTTGTTGGTAATCTTGTTGGCGAACGTGCAAAAAAACTAGGTGTAAAAGAAGTCGTATTTGATCGTTCAGGCTTTTTATATCATGGACGTATCAAGGCATTGGCTGACGCAGCGCGTCAAGCTGGCCTTCAATTCTAGGGTAGGATAATATGATAAAAAATAAAGAAAAATCCAAAAGCAAAGACTCTCGCGATGACGGGCTAATTGAAAAGTTGGTTAGCGTTCGTCGTGTGACTAAAGTTGTTAAGGGTGGTAAAACGATGCGTTTTTCTGCACTTGTTGTTGTTGGTGATGGAAAAGGCCGCGTTGGTTATGCAACTGGTAAGGCTAAAGAAGTTCCTGACGCTGTTAAAAAAGCAGTAGAACGTGCGAAAAAAACAATGATTCGCGTTCCTTTGCGTGAAGGTCGTACTTTGCACCACGATATTACAGCCCGCGTTGGTGCTGGTAACGTTGTATTACGTGCAGCACCTGCTGGTACAGGTGTGATCGCTGGTGGTGCTATGCGTCAGCTTCTTGAAGCCCTCGGTATTCATGATGTTGTAACAAAATCTGTTGGTACAGGGAACTATCACAATGTGGTTCGTGCTACAATGGGTGCTCTTCAAAGTGTTAACTCACCACGTAACGTTGCACAAAAACTTGGTAAAAAAGTTACTGATATTTTGGCACGTCGTGATGGTGCAAAAGCAGGTGCAGTAGTAACAGAAGAAGGAGCTAGCTAATCATGGTAAAAGCAAAAGAAAAACTTCCTATGATTAAAATCAAACAAACCGGAAGTCCCCGTCGTCGTCCAAAAGTTCAAGAATTACATTTACGTGGGCTTGGTCTACGCAGAATGAATCAAATTGTTGAAGTTGAAGCGAATCCAGTTGTCTTAGGATTAATTCGTAAGGCACAACATATGATTACAATTATATCAGAGTAAAATTATGCATAAGTTAAATACAATAAGTGATAATGCTGGTGCACGTAAGCGTCCAATGATTGTTGGTCGTGGTATTGGATCAGGTAAAGGTAAAACATGTGGGCGTGGTGGTAAGGGGCAAACTGCTCGTTCTGGTACAGCCGTTCGTGGTTTTGAAGGTGGACAGAATCCAATCTACCGTCGTTTGCCAAAACGTGGTTTTAAAAGCCGTATGAAAGTGCCAACGTTCGAGATGGATTTCCACGCCGTAAACCGTTTCTTAGAAACTGGTTTGATTAAAGCGGGTGATAAAATTGATCGTGAAATGCTTATCAATAACGGTGTTATCAAAAAATCAATAGAAGCTGTTGTTTTACTTGCTAATGGCGAATTAAAGCAAAAAGTAGATTTCTTCGTTACTAAAGCAACTCCAAAGGCCTCTGCTATTGTGGAAGCTGCTGGTGGTGCGGTATCATTTGAATAATAGTTACAATATAATATAGGTCCTTCGATATATGTCTTCTGCG
>CAZTIE010000181.1:0-2625 GCA_964613645.1 uncultured Verrucomicrobiales bacterium | reverse complement strand
TTCTGCCACCCTATTCTCCAGATTTCAATCCAATTGAGCAAGTTTTTGCCACTTTAAAAAAAGATTCATCAGGGCGAAAAATTGATAATTGATGACACCATTAAATCATATGGTTTATTTTTAGAATGACCATACAGTCCACAGATTTAAAAAATCCCTTGAATATACATTGGCCAGATTAATATACAGCCTATAACTCAGGCCCATCAGATACAGAACTCGCAAAGATACTGGTGAAGTAGAAAGAGTAGAATATCCTCTGTAATGTGTGGAGTTCGTTATTTTTTGCAAAACGCCTTAAAAGGCGTGTATACTTGTGATGAATATGTTTTTTTAGGTCAGATCATTGCAAGATTCACATAGCCAACTGGTTGATTTTTTTGTTGAAGTTTTTTCAGAAGAAATTCCTGCACGCATGCAAAAAAAAGCAGTTTCTGATTTTGAAGAATTGTTCATACAAGAACTAAATTTTCATGGCATTGAACACAAATATGCCAAGGCATTTATTACCCCCCAACGAATGGTTTTTAAAGCAGATATTGCAGACAAAACGAAAAGTATCTCTGAAGAGCGACGCGGTCCTAAAACCACAGCACCCGATAAAGCGTTAGAAGGTTTTTTAAAATCTGTGGGCTTAGTTAAAGATGACCTTACCATTAAAAACGATTATTATTACGCATCTATTAATATGGCTGAAAAAGAAACTCTAACTTGTTTGCCAAGTATTTTAGAGGCTGTTTTAAAGAAAATGTCATGGCCAAAAGTGATGCGTTACCCAGGTTCAACCCTTTCTTGGATTCGACCTATCCGTCATGTTATATGCAGTTTCAAGTCTATTCCAATAACCTTTGACCTGCCTTATTTGGGACTAACAACAGTGCCCAGTACAAAAGGACACCGTTTTTTATCACCCAATAGTATTCCCGTGACTGATTTTAAAAGCTATGAGTCTGCCCTTAAAAAAGCATCTGTTATACTTGATCATACGAAACGTCGTGCTGTTATTTTGGATCAACTAACAGCTTTAGCAGATCAAAAGAACTTAACGCTGAATATGAATAAACACTTATTGGATGAAGTAACAGGTTTGTGTGAAATGCCGGTTACGTATATAAGGTCGATTGACGACAAATTCATGAGCCTTCCGGAAAGTGTTTTAATAACATCTATGACGCACCATCAAAAGTATTTTTCATTCTTTACCAAACAGGGTGATCTAGCACCCTACTTTGGTGTGATCACAAATAATACGCCCCCTTGTGTTGATAAAATGCTGCAGGGTTACGCAACTGTTTTAACGGCGCGTCTGTCTGATGCTATGTTTTTCTTTGATACTGACTTAAAAACGCCCCTTATTGATTTGCTGCCAAAATTAAAAACTGTTTTGTTTCAAGAAAAATTAGGGACCGTTTATGATAAGGTGCAAAGGCTTTTATCTTGCGCCGATGATAATAATTTAAAACAAGCGATACAGTTATCAAAGTGTGATTTAGTAACATTAATGGTTGGGGAGTTTCCCGAGCTTCAGGGGAAAGTTGGCACTTTATACGCACTAAAACAAGGTATCCCAACTGAAATTGCACAATGTATTGAAGGCCATTATATGCCGCAAGGTGCGAAAGATGATTTGCCGTGTTCTCTGCTAGCTAAAAAAGTATCTATTCTGGATAAGATGGATTCTATTGTCGGCTTATTTGGTATTGGGCTAAAGCCTACAGGATCGAAAGATCCTTTTGCCTTACGCCGCCAAGCACTTGGTATTATACGCATCTTGCTGACGGAAGACTTTTTAACATTTGATTTAAACACCCTTATTCAAAATACAATTAACCAATACAAGGCATCTGACATCATCTTGGAAAAAGATACATTTGAGCATGTTAGAACCTTTATTTTAGAACGGTTTTATCATTACATGCGTGATTTATATTCACATGAAGATATAAAAGCGGTTACAAATATATTAGATGAAAGTAGCTTAAAGCTACGCCTTGTATCAAAACGCATACAAGCTTTTAGTCTATTTTCCAAAACAGAACAAGGAGAAAAAATCCAGCAAGCTTACCGTCGCGCACAAGGTGTATGCGGTAATTTTTCCAATGTATTGGTTGTAGAACAATTATTTCAATCAGAGGAAGAAAAAGCATTATATGAAAGCCTTCTAAAACTTGAAAAACAGGTTCAACCATACTTGGATAAATATGATTATCACAGTGTTATGCAAGAACTAGCACAATTGCAACACCCCATAAATGATTTTTTTGAAAACGTAATGGTAAACGCAGATGATGAACAGATTTCAAGCAATCGTAAAGCATTGTTGAATATGTTTACATCAGCAGTGCGAAAAATAGCAGATTTTTAACCCGCATAACGGAAATCACGGTAGCTTGCTGCTGCGATGGATAGCAAGCGGCGAAGCCGATAAGTAGAGCAGGCTGGTCCGAAAGAAAAATTCCTATCTCGGTTGCTTGCAGCCGAGATAGGAATTTAGGTCTACGTAATTTATACACACCATTATGTACGATCTATTTTGTGAACTCTATTCTCCAGCAATAGAGTCCTGTTTTTGCCACATTCAAGTTTGAAGTGCAACACGGTTGATATTTTTATTAAATGCCTGGA
>CAZTIE010000180.1:0-2647 GCA_964613645.1 uncultured Verrucomicrobiales bacterium | reverse complement strand
AACTTAACCATCTTGAAGACTTAAATACGTCTCATATCTACTGAACCTAAACACGACAATACTTTCCAAAAGGCATGCCCTTTGATAGCATAACACAGCGAGACGTTATAAATGTGGAGAACATCCGTAATCATCGTCCTCGTAAAATTTTAAACTTTAATACACCATATGAAATGTTTACCGCTGCAACCATCAGTGGTGCACTTCACCATTGAAGGGGTGAGGATATTAAAAATAAAGTAACACATATGCAATCAATTCCAGGAATTGAAAGATTAACTGCTGCGTTTATTTTAGAGGAAGCTCCATGCTTAGATAATTTTACTAATGCCAGAGAACTTGCCGCATACGCAGGACTTGCGCCTAAGCATAAAACATCGGGAACGTCTGTAAAGGGAAGAAGCACTATTTCAAAAATGAGGTCATCTAAATTAAGGTACTCACTATATTTTCCAGCAATTGTTGCTAAAAAACATAACCCTATTTTTGTGAAATTAAATCAAAAATTGGCTTTTAAGGGGAACCCAACTAAGCTGATTTTTATTGCCATTATGTAAAAATTGTTACCCCTTATTTTTGGCGTAGTGTGAAGCATAATCAACCTTTTGATCCTAATGTTTGCTCTTGGCACCTAAGACAGTATCAGAATCGTGTGCCTAAAAACAGAAAATATACACAAATTTTCAGATAATTGAAAGTGATTTAATAGCGCTCTAAATTACCAATTGCTTATAAGTTTTTAGACCTTCTTGCTCCATATATTTACACTGCGACTAGTTTTTTATCTTTACCTACAAGCGTGAAAAAATATTTTTTGACTACAACGTATGAAATAATATATACTAGGGACAGCTTTAATTTAATGAGGGGAAATGTCAGTGTTTTTAAAATTCATAGCTACTTTTTCATCCTCTCTCAATGTTGCTCGACTCCTTCTTCTAATTTTCGTCCTGTGATGTTTAAGAGCACGCAGTGACGTAAAACGTCTCAAGCGTTGTCCATCACACCTTGGAACTTAAATAAAATTTCTTCAATACACAAAAAATACATTTAACCTATGTCTTTATATAGGCATAATTTATCTATAGGAATAACTATGTTAAGAAAAAACACAAAAAGAACAGCACAAAATTTTCTTTGGATTAGCTGGTTCTTAGCTTCTATTTTTTATGCTTACCAGTACATATTGCGCGTGCTACCCAATATTATGTTTAACGAGTTTGCTGAACAGTTCAATATCGGCGCTGGCTTATTTGGACAGTTTTCAGGTGTTTACTATATTGGCTACGCTCTTATGCATCTGCCAATAGGTATTCTACTAGACCGTTTTGGGCCAAAGAAAATTATGTTTTTATGCATCCTTTCAACGGTTATTGGTATGATGCCCATCTTATATTCACATAACTGGATCCTTGCTCTTGCAGGGAGAACGTTAGTTGGTATTGGTTCATCTGCAGCTATTCTTGGAACCTTTAAAATTATTCGTATGACTTTTGAAGAACGCTACTTTACACGTATGTTAAGTTTTTCAGTAACGATTGGGCTTTTAGGGGCTATTTACGGAGGTGGACCCGTTGCTTATCTATCTAAAATTTTCGGTTATCAAAGTGTGATTTTCGGTTTAGTAATTATGGGAATTATTTTAAGTTGTATCACCTATATTATGGTACCTACAGCGCAACCGGTAAAACAAAAAAGCATAAAGGAAGAGTTATTCCTAGTTTTAAAGAATCCGCGCGTTATTATGATTTGTTTGTTTGCGGGAATGATGGTTGGGCCATTAGAAGGTTTTGCCGATGTGTGGGGAGCGGAATTTTTTAAAATCGTTTACGACATTGACAAAAGTCAGTCAAGCTACCTAATTTCAATGATTTTTATCGGTATGTGTTTTGGTGCACCAGTATTAAGTTTGATAGCTGAAAAAACCAATAATTACTTCGGTGTTATTATAGGCGCAAGCTTTTTAATGTGCATTGTGTTTTCATTTCTTCTTTATTTTAAAATCTCAATCAATATAATTACCATTAGTTTTATTCTTGTTGGTGTTTGCTGTGCTTACCAAATTTTAGCTATTTATAAAGCATCATCATATGTTCCGGAACATGTTGTTGGCATAACAACAGCTATTGCAAATATGATTATTATGATTTTTGGATATGTTTTTCACACAGTAATTGGTGCAATCATAGAAGTATTAGGTGGTGTTCAAAATAAAACAGCTTTTATATATGGTATTAGTATCATTCCAATTACTTTATTGATAAGCATGATTGGGTTTTTACTTATATCTTATAATGACAGAAAAAAGTTCCCAAAGACGGTTGTCAGGCATTAACCGTATCATCTATTGTTGTGTGCGTCCCTTCCTAGCAGCAAAATTGGGCTCATTGATATGGTTCTGTTGCATGAATAAGAAATGAGCGTAAAATATCATATCAACTACTCCTGGCTAAAGCCGGTAGTAGTTGATATTAAAAAAGGCCTCTTCAATGATGAAGTGCACCACTGATGGTTGCAGCGGTAAACACTTCATATGGTGTATGGAAGTTTAAAATTTCACGAGGACGATGATTAAGGATGTTCTCCACATGTATAACGTCTCGCTGTGTTATGTTATCAAAGGGCATGCCTTTTGGAACGTATTGTC
>CAZTIE010000179.1:0-2656 GCA_964613645.1 uncultured Verrucomicrobiales bacterium | reverse complement strand
GCATTTAATAAAAATATCAACCGTGTTGCACTTCAAACTTGAATGTGGCCAAGAGGTCCACTGATAGATATTTTTTCTATACATTCTAAATAAAAAATAAGTATTCAGAAAATTCACTATAGAATATAGGCTTTTCTTGATATTATGAATATATACGTATTTTATTGCTGAAAATCATGTTAAAACGACCAATCATTGCGCCATCCCTTTTATCTGCTGATTTTTTAAATTTAGGGCAAGAAGTGGAGAATTTAAATAATTCAGGCGTAGATTGGCTTCATTTTGATGTAATGGATGGTCATTTTGTACCAAACCTTACGTTTGGTCCCATGATTTTATCACAGATCCGTAAAAAAACAAATTTATTTTTAGATGTACATTTAATGGTTGAAAACGCCGCACAGCACATTGAACCCTTTATCAAAGCTGGTGCCGATGCTTTGTCTTTTCATATTGAAAATAACCCACATATACATAAAAATATTATGGCAGTTAAGGCGCACAACAAAAAAGCGGGGGTTGTGCTTAATCCCGGCACAAGTGTTTCGGCATTAGAGGGTGTTTTACCATTTGTTGATCAAGTCTTACTTATGTCTGTTAACCCAGGTTTTGGTGGGCAAAATTTCATTCATGAAACATTACACAAAGTTTCTATCTTGCGTGAAATTATCAAAAAAAACGGCTATAAAATAACGATGATTATTGATGGCGGTATAAATGAAGATACAGCGATAGACGCATTAAATGCAGGTATTGATGGTCTTGTGATTGGCAATGCGTTTTTCAAGCACCCCCTAAAAAATTATAATAGAATATGTACACATTACAAATCCTTAAAGTATGATGCTGAAAGCAATTGATAATTAATGACTAATTTATTTACAAACCCCACACTTTTTTTTAAACAATGCACTAATTTCCTGGATAAATTTAAGTCTGGATACACACCATTTAAACATATATATAGCACACCTTGGCCTGGAGAGATTGAAAATGCATATTCTGTATTGAGAGGATATCTAATTGCTCACGGCACCCCTGTATCCATCACTGAGGTGATGAATGTGCTCATGAACTCAGATCACTTGAAGTCAAATGAAGAAATATATATACATGGTTTTTCGTGGTTACAAGATTTACGCAGCATGAATGAAAATGCAGTACGCCGTATTGCGCGCAAATTTATTTCACAATGGATTGAGCATAACAGAAAAGTCAAAATACGTCATAAAAATAACAGCATTGCATGCGCTGTTATGGGAGAACGTATTACAAACTGGATTATATTTTTTGATTTTTTTGGTTTAAGTGCGGATGAAACTTTTTTAAAAAGCTTCTATACAAGTTTGCATGAACAAACGTCTTTTTTAGAAAGCGCTATAAAAAAAACAAAAGGCTCTTCTGTTTTATCTATAGGGTTAAAGGGGTTAATTCTTTCATATATCGCAACAAATTCTGTGAAAAAATTACAGCCTACATTGGATTTATTTATCGATGTTTGTAAAGAACAACTATCGACTGATGGCAGTCATGTAAGCGGTGACTCAACTATCCATTTTAATTTATTAAGAGACGCTTTAGATGTGCGTTCTGCGCTTCGAAATACGACAATTGATGGTAGTGATAGCTTAGCGTATATTGTTTATCAAATGGTGCCTATTTTGCGTTTTTCGCGTTTAGGCGATGGGAAAATTTTGAGTTATGAAAATTCATCTTATAGGAAACTGGCAAGCCTACATAATCCTCCATCATCCCTGTATATTGATATGGTTTTATCTGTTGCAGATATAAAAGGCAGACCACTGACAAAAGCCGTAGATATGGGGTTTGAACGCCTTAATAGTAAAACCAGCCAATTAATTTTAAATGTTCTACCAAGGAAAGATGATTTTGAACAATTTTACGGTCCTGGAACAGGGGTTTTAAATTTTGAATGGAATAACGCAGCGCATCGCATTGTATCTATGGGCGACATTGTCATTCAAACGACAAAAGATGAATGGCTTCACTGTCAAAATGGTCCAGATATTCCGCAAGTTCTGCACATTGATCGCAAATCTAAAAATGGACAATATTTACTAGAAGCTGACTTTGAATCAATTCTTAAAAAAGAAAATACATCAATTGTAAATGATAGCGAATCTTACGTATTTCATCATCATAGACAACTATTTTTAGGTGATGAAGATGGTGATTTTCGTGGGCAAGATCGTTTCTTGCTTGCAACACATGCCTTGTGTGCCGTACGATTTGTATTTCCAAAAGAGATATCTTTATCTCTTATAAAGTCATCCAAAACACATTCAGCACTTGTTAAAATTAATAAAAAAGAAATTCATGAACTACGAGAAGGGTTAAAAAGGACACCAAGCATGCCGCAGGATAAACTATGGCGCTTTGTATGCCAAAATGCTGAAGAATTATCAGTACATCATAATGACAATACGGGGCAGAGTGCTTTGATTGTTTTAGCGCGTTTACAAGCCGATAAGCCAGCACTTATTAAATGGGGTTTTAGATTGGTTCAGCGTTAAAATCCAACCCCAGATCCTCAATAGCTTTGTATGAAAAATTATAGGAATTTTTATCCCTCAACAAGTACAGTCATTCCAAAAACAAACCGTATTCTCGAATAGTATCATCAATTGTTAATTTT
>CAZTIE010000178.1:0-2701 GCA_964613645.1 uncultured Verrucomicrobiales bacterium | reverse complement strand
CCAGGCATTTAATAAAAATATCAACCGTGTTGCACTTCAAACTTGAATGTGGCAGAGGCTTTTTTTATAAGTGTATCTTTATATGTTCGCGAGAAATAATTAAAAATTAGACTTAAATAATATTTAAAATATTATTGATGCGATCCTGAGCGTCATACCCTTTATCAATTGAAAAATAAATTTCAGGTGTGTATTTCATGGTAAGTTTTTTTGCCATTTTATGTCTAAAATATGACTGTAGGGCGTTTAAATACTGCTCAGCAAACTTTAAATTATGTCCACCAAGTGTCATGAAATACGCGGTAACATGCTGAAGGTCTGGGGATATATCCACTTTTGTAATGCTAATAGATTCTGCTAGCATTAACGTTTTTTTATTTTCATCTTCTACAGGAGGAAAATCACCATGCGCACAAATTGTTGCAAGTATGCTTTTGATGTTTTCTGCAACTTTTGCTTGTCTGTGACTTGGCGCTTTACTTGGAATAAATAGGTCTAATGTTGACATTTTGCGTACCTTTTTGTAGATTTAGTAGTATCTGTTTTAATGAATCATTGTGAAAATGCGCTTTATTTTATCACTGCTTATCGTGATTGCTAACTTCCAAAATGCCCGATCTTACTCTCTTGATTTTAAAGAGCTGCATAAACAGAATATATACTTTATTTTTGATAATACAAGTGCAAACAATAAAAAACTTCCAAAAAGATTTCAAATATCTAAAAAAATACGTATTTCAAAGACGGGTACGCATCAAAAAGAACTCTACAATTTTACACATTATAACTTATCTGCCAGCGCTCAGTTTTCTCTCTCTCAACTTCAAGAAACTCTGAACTACTTAAAACAAAATTATTGTGTGGAGCCATCACAAGTATATGTTGTTGATTTACGAGAAGAGCCCCATTTTTTTATAAATGATAAAGCTGTATCAGTAGGGCATATCAAGGCGATAAGTGATAATGATAAGTTTGATTCATTTGTAGGCAGGCCTGCAAGCGAAATTATAGAAATGGAAGAACATTACTGCCAAATGCTTTTAAAGCAAGAAGATGTCCATATTCATCAGGCAAAAGATAAAAAAACACGCAATGTAAAGAAACGTTATGAACCGATGTTAATGAACGTTAAAACAGCACAGACAGAAAAAAGTTTTGTTGAGTCAACAGGTGCGCACTACAAGCGATTTCCTATTACAGTTCATCAGCATCCAACGGATATTTTAACGCAAGATTTTATTGAATTTATTAATAACTTGCCAGAAAATTCTTGGGTGCATTTCCATTGTCGTGGGGGTAAAGGGCGCACCGGTACAGCTGTTTTTATGTATGATGTATTGAAAAACAAAGGTCATTATTCATTTCCAATTCTTTTAATGCGTAGTCTTCTTTTTGGTATTTCTAAAAATATATTTACAATAAATTTGAAGTCAACAACCAAAATAAAAACATCGAAAGCGCGAAAAGCCTTTTTGAAAGAGTTTTATCGTTTGTATCATAAGAAAATCGAATGAAGCTGCTTGATTTAGCTAAAAATCTAGAAACAGCGCATAAAAAATCGTTGACAGTTGCTTTGTCTCATTTTCGCAATGTTTCATACTCAAAATTGCGTTTACAAAATGATGTTTTTTTATCGTTAGAAGAACAGATATATTTATATGATACCCTGAAGCGCTTAAATCAAAAAGAACCACTGACAAAAATATTGGGTTGTACAGAATTTTATGGATTTAATTTGGCAGTCACCACCGATGTCCTTGACCCAAGGCAAGACTCTGAAACGCTTATTGATGCTGTTCGATCTGACTATACAGATGATCAGACAAAATTATCCTTTTTAGATTTAGGTACAGGGTCAGGCTGTCTTATTATCTCATTGTTATTACTATATCCCAAAGCTCACGGTGTTGCTGTTGATCTTTCAGAAAAAGCATTAAAGGTTGCAACACAAAATGCAACGTTTCATAAAATTTCCAATCGCTTAACTTTTTATCAAGGCAGCTGGTTTGATGCGCTGCCGGAAAAACACCCCCCCCTGACATTTGATTGTATTGTGACAAACCCCCCTTATATTAAAAGTGATTATCCTTTAGATGATTCTGTGAAGAATTATGACCCTCATGAAGCACTTTATGCCGGTACAGACGGGTTAGATGATTATCTAAAAATCATGCCACAGGTCAGTAAGTATCTAAATGGTAAAGGACGTTTTTATTGTGAAATAGGATTTGATCAAAGCCTTGCCGTACAGGATATTATTTACAGTCAGAAATATTTGAAATTTTTACAGTGCCTCAAAGACTATAGTGAAAACGATCGTGTGATAGTTTCTGAGCGCTGTTAACTGGATTGCCCCCGGAAAGTAGGACACACTATTATGAACCTGTGTTCAACCAATGAAGGGTATCAACATGGCCCGAAAAATAAGAACATACACTGAAGAATTCAAACAAAACAGTCCGCGCAGTATAGTATCACGAATATGTGTATCATATTAGCTGTTTCAAAAAATTGTTATTACCTCTGGGTGCATTATCCTATAAGCAACAGGGATAGGAATAACATCCTTTTGTTAAAACAAATAAGTGAAGCCCACAATAACGCCAGACAACTATACGGCTATAGAAAAGTACATGCTGCATTACACGCTGCAAATGTTAATTGCAGTAAGAATAGAGTCTATAAAATCATGAGTGAGGCT
>CAZTIE010000177.1:0-2719 GCA_964613645.1 uncultured Verrucomicrobiales bacterium | reverse complement strand
TTGAACTTTCTAGTGGTGCTATTCGAAACCACTTGCCGGAAGTTATGTATAAAGCATTTGAAATTGCCGGTTATAGCAAGGAATCTGTTGAGGAAGAATTTGGAGGCATGCTAAATGCATTTAAATTTGGTGCCCCGCCTCATGGTGGCTGTGCACCTGGAGTAGATCGTATTGTGATGATGTTAGCGAATGAACCAAATTTACGCGAAGTGATCGCTTTCCCATTAAATCAACAAGCCCAAGATTTAATGATGAACGCCCCCGGCAATGTTGATGAAGCGCAACTGAAAGAACTTCATTTAAAAGTAAACATCCCAATAAAGCTAAAAGCTGAACAGTAGGGACTTTATGTGACAGGGTATATTTCGACGGTATTTTTTGCTAAAACTATGAAATTTCCACAGTTAGATTATTAAGCTATCAGTTTTTATAACCCTGCCAAATAAAGCCTGTTCACGTATTGCTTCTAATTTAAAAAGAATCCTTATTCAAGACGCCAAAAAATATCAGTGATCCAAGTTTACTCTTTTATGATCTGAAGTGATAGAGACAGCCTGTTCCTCATTTTTTCGTTTTCTATTTTGCTTGCTAAAAGCAAAGATTCCCCCTCTATTACCATAGTTAAACCTGTACTTCTAGAAAGGAATAAAAATTCTATGTTTGTCACGTTTGAAAGCGCTGATAAATTAAGCTCCTTTAAGCCTATACAGCCATCAAGGAAAGCAGAACCTATGTTTGCAAGTAAGCGTCCAAGGAACCCCATCTTTTTTTGAAAATTAAGGTCTGTCATATTTTAGTGCAGATATATTAATCGGAAAAAAGATGGGAATACGTTATACAAAAGCTGAACGCACAGCTTATATTGATGCATTTAGGTCAAGTGGTTTAACGCAAACAGATTTTTGCAAAAGACAAGATATTAGCTTTAAGTCCTTTAACAATTGGCTCAGGTTAAGTCAGAAAAGCATTTTACCTAGCACTTCTAACGTAAAATATTCAGCGCCATCTCAGCCTAATTTCATCCCTGTGCAACTTGCAGCTTGCGCTGTTTCTGATGATGACGGATCCTTGCAAACATCTACAATCCCAGATGCAAAATTGCCAAGTATAATACCTGTAAAAATAAATGGGTTTTGCGTTGATGTGCCAATAGAATTGTTGACGCCTAAAAATATTTCAGGTGTGAAAATGCTATTTAAGATTTTGGATCAGGTACGCAGGAAACAGGCGGTATGATAGATATTTAGCTATGCTGACCTTCGGTTCGGGTCGTATTTTTGTGCACACGCATTACGTTGATATGCGAAAATCCATCAACGGGCTTTCCATTTTAATTCAGGCATCGGGGTGCGATTTTGAAAATGGTAAAGTGTATGTTTTTTTAAATAAAAAGCGAGATAAGATTAAAATTTTAGTGAAAGAAAACAATGGTTTTGTGGTGTTATACAAGCGATTAGACGCTGGTCATTTCAAGCTGTCTCTTTCAATAAAAACAAAGGTTTTGTTAACATCTCAGCAATTACGGTGGCTTTTAGATGGTCTTAATTATGCCAAATTAACGCCTGCTAAAAATCCCGAAATTAGGTGTCATTTTTAAGTTGTAAAAGCTCCTGTAATCCTGAGAAAACCTTACGTTTTTTATGCTATTTTTGCTAACATAATTTATGACAAATGATATAGATTTTATGGCGCATGTTGATGAAAACACGCCACCTGAAATAATGCTAAAAATGCTTTTAGCGGCGCAACGTGACAAGCTAAAAACCATGCAAGAAATTTCCTATCTTAAGGCCAACCGTTTTGGTAAATCTTCTGAAAAAGGGTCAAAAATAAAACCTGACAATCAGGTGTTTGACGAAGCAAAAGCATCCCTTAAAGATCTTTTAAGCGATGACGTTATTGTGCAAGATGCAGGCGAAAAACTTGAGGGTTCTACGATCAAAATCGCGCTTAAAGAAGCAACACGTTTAGCTGGTAAAAAAGGTCGCAAACCCATTCCTGCACAGTATTTCAGAGAGGATGTGATCCACGATTTAAAAGAAGAAGAAAAGATTTGCACCTGCGGCATGCATATGACAAATATGGGTGAAGACGTCGCTGAACAGCTAGAAGTTATTCCTGCAAAAATTTATGTAAAGCGCCACAAGCGACAAAAATATGCCTGCAAAAAATGCCAAGAAATTGTAAAAATAGCACCTGTTCAAGCTGCTGCCATTGCAAAGTGTCTGGCAGCACCAGGCTTGCTGTCTCACGTTGCCATTATGAAATTTGATGACCATTTGCCGCTTTACCGACAAAGTGAAATTTGGGGCCGCCTTGGCGTTGACATCTCTCGTCAAACCTTAAGTTCCTGGGTTTTAAAAATGGGGTCAGCACTTGAAATGATCGCAAAACATTTGCAAAAACACATCGTTAAAAGTGGATACGTAAAAGCAGACGAGACCACCGCTCAGGTTTTAAGAACGCCGGGTAAAAAAAATAAATCAGCGTCATATGTTTGGACGTATTTAACAGGCAATCATGCACAGCCGGCTGTTGTTTACGGGAAGCCCTGATGGTGCAAAAGCAGGGGTTACCCTCTATTCTTTAATTGAAACGGCCAAGCTAAACAATGTTAATCCTGAAGGATACTTAAAATTTCTCCTTTTAAGATGAGGATCTATGCCTAAATGTAGCTTCCTCCACGGTTTGTTATCGCACGGTTTCCCATATTTTTCCT
>CAZTIE010000176.1:0-2736 GCA_964613645.1 uncultured Verrucomicrobiales bacterium | reverse complement strand
GAAAGACTCTCTTATTTTAGAACAATAATGGTCCGACTAAAGGGGTGCACTTCCGCACGAATGCGCTTTCCAGGTAGACGAGGAAGTGCTGATATTGTGGATTTTCACTTATACCCTTTGTCATTTTTTGAATTTGTTAAGTTAAAACTTAAAGAAAATGAAGAGCCATCTATTGATATTCTATTTCATGAATTTGATAATTATTTATCTCATGGTGGATTTTTAACAGCAATTAATGATCAAAAAAAAACCGGCACAATATCTCTATCCACTTACCAAACTTATTCAGACTGGATTAGGGGGGATGTTATAAAACATGGAAAAGGTGAAGCTTACTTACGTGAATTTCTTATGGCTTCTATGAATACATATGGTACACAAATCACTTGGAATTCACTTGCTGATCACACATCCATTGATCATCCCAATACGATTCAGGAATATGCGAATCTTTTAGCTTCCATGGATGTATTATTTGTTCAAAATGCATTGATAGAGAGCAAATTAGTAGCTGCTCCCAAAAAAGCAAAAAAACTAATTTTTAAAGACCCTTTTATTTTTCATGCAATACAAAAATGGATAGCCCCATTCAAAACTCCAGATACTGCAATAATTCCAGCTCTTGTTGAATCCTGTGTTGTTAGTCATTATCAACGATTTTACCCAACTTTTTATATTAAAGCAGAAGGCGAAGTTGATTTGGCTTATTTAGATCAAAACAAATTCTATCCAATTGAAGTTAAGTGGACAAAACAGTTGAGATCAAAAGATTTAAAGCAAATTAAAAAATACAAAAATGGTCTTATTTTAAGTCAATTGAAACAACAGGGACTCATTGAAAACACACCTACGGTTCCTCTACCTTTGCATTTATATGAACTAGGCGAAAAATTTAAATAACGATCCACGGAAAGGCTTTATAAAAACACATAGTCAATTTTTTTCTTGACTTAAAGTTTTAGATGTCGTTTTATGATGTTAACGAAATATTAATAATTGATTCAAGTTGATGAAAGTATCGTTAAGTAATAAAAGTGCAACAATAAGTAATTTGAACAATTGTAATTATTTAAATCAACGTCAATTGCACTGTATTCTTGGCTATACTTCTGTTCCTTTACGGAAACAAGAATCAGTTCAAGAAAAAAAACGGCTCTAAGGTCAAAAACCTTAGGGTCTTTTTTTATGGCCTAAATTTGGGCAAGTCAATATAAAGCTGTGGTGTTACTGATATCGGGATTAAGGTAAATCAGGAGACGCGCCATGAATATGACACAGACTTTAAAGACCATTTTTTCAAACAAGACAAAGCCTTTAAAAAAAGCAACAGGTTTAACAGGCGATGAATCATACTATCGATCGGCTGTTTTAGATTTGTCCTCAAAGACGATGTCGCGTATTGCATCAATCACTTTGTTTTGTTTTTTAAGCCAGACTTTTGCCCAAACTTTATATGCCGCAACAGATGGGCTTAGGGGTTTAAATATTCATCTGCAAGCGCCCGTAAATTTATCGTCCCTTCCAACGTTTACTTTATCAGGCACATTTTCTGGTACAGATGATACAGCGTCAAACGACTCTGATTATTTGGCTACCTCTGGTTCTTCATTTAGCTCTCGTCAAAGTCAACCAAGAACGCCAACAGATCCTTCTGTTCCCGTGTCACCATCATCACCCAAAGTAAAAGAAGATGTTCAAAAAGTTTTATGCCAAGCGTCATTAGGGAGAACATCTAGTAGTCGAATAAAGGGGGAGCACCATCATGGCTGGGGTGTGCGCACACGTATCATCAAAGCAAAAGATGGTTTTAAGTTAGAGGTTGGTCAGCAAAACAATCTGTTACTGTCCGCCTTTATTGGGTTTTCAGGGCAGATGAGTGTCACCCATTCAGCGTTAACAGACGCGTTGTCTTTGTCTGTTAAAAGTTATGCCACTGTTCATTTTGATAAAAAAAATGACGGTGTTTTAGGGCGCGTTTCAGTTGATGCACAAGATATGCAGGTAACGGGAGATTGGCACGCTGATAGTTTAACAGCTGTCACAAAACGCTTTTCAGTTAAAGATAAAAGCACCTTGTTTGTTCATGAAACAGCAAAGCTTACATCAGATGTTATGATCACAAAAGGGGCCACACTAAATGCTAAAGACTTAACCGTTGAAGCCTTTGAAATTGATAATGAAAATGGCACTTTAGGCGGCATGGATGCTGCAACGATCACCCTTAAAAAGGGTGCTTCCTCACGTTTTCAAAATAAAGATGGTAAAATAGGGTCTGTTAAAAAAGCAGTCTTTAATATAGAAGACGGAAAAGCCATCAAACACCTGGGCACCCTTCAAGGGGAAGAGGTTGTAATTTGTCATAAATCTAGTGATGCTGTTTTAGATTTAGCGCAAGGCTTTGTGCAAGCATCAAAAATTGTCCGTCTAAATGGCAGTATTATTAAAGGATGCATCTCCCGAGCTGAGGGGGTAAAGTTTGAAACACCGCTTCTTTGGTTAGATGCAAAAGATTTTGATTTATTACCCCAAACAGCCGTCATCAGTACCCAAGTTTATTTAACAGAACAAAAAAACTTTCACCTAACCTATGATTATAGAACAGCACAACAATTTAACGTGTTTGAGGATTCTTACTTTTCAAAATGGACAGCAGAAGAGGCTGTGAAAAAAACTCGAACACAAGATAAAGAATTTCATATAGATGCTGTTGTTCAAGCACAATCTATGAAAGTTTTA
>CAZTIE010000175.1:0-2755 GCA_964613645.1 uncultured Verrucomicrobiales bacterium | reverse complement strand
AAAGACTCTCTTATTTTAGAACAATAATGGTCCGACTAAAGGGGTGCACTTCCGTCTAAGCTATAGGACATAATATAAACTCTTTTTTGACTTAGTAAACTGCATATGGCTTGTTTTTGGAATGACTATAATGCGCACTCCAAATTCTTTTGCACGTTCTCTTAACACCTTATCAGGATGCTTTTGAATATCGAGGGCTAAAGCGCCCCAGTCAATTTTTCGTGGACGGCCAGATGGTTTTATGGGTTCTAAGGTATCCCGTTTACACCAGTCATTTACACACCATAAACTGACTTTAAAATGACGACTGGCAGATATTTTAGTGCCGCCATCTTTTACATATAAAACAACACGGTGGCGTAGGTCTAAGCTATAGGACATAATATCAACTCTTTTTTATTTAATTATACAAAAAATGGCTTATTTTTGGAATGACTATACTTAGGGTGCCCTCTTTTACAGATTATTCATGTTTACTCTATTATTTGTGCTGCATCCGACTCTAAGTCTTGTGAAAAAATAACATCAATACTTGTCGCTAGCTTTTTATTTAAGACAAGATCAGCCTTTTCAGGAAAACGAACGCCTAAGTCTTGAGGTTTTGCTTCCCTTTTAAGCAAAGATGTCACAAATTCACCAGCTTGCTCTCCAATGCGCGCTTGATCTGGACCAAGTGTTGCAATGGCTTTATCTGCAAGTTCAATATCGCTTACAAAAACAGGAATTTTATGTTCGGTCCCAATTTTTGAAATTGAATCAAAAGCTGCTAAGGCGGTGTTATCATTATTAATAAAAATAGCATCAACTTTTTCAACAAGCAATTGTGCTGCTTGAACAACATCTGCAGTTTTGCTGGCAGGGATACTGACAATATTAAGACTAAAACTGCTTGCAATTTTCTCCATTTTACCAAGTGTAAAGACAGAGTTGGCCTCCCCTGGGTTATAAATAATACCAAGGTTTAGCAAGTTCGGCAAAACCCGCTTAAACATCCGAAACTGTTCTGTCGGTTGAATATAATCAGATATGCCACAAATCATATCACCATACAGTTTTCCATTTTGATCCACATTCATCAGCTTTGCTTCTTTAGGATCGCTGACAGATGCAAAGACAACAGGTATGCTTTTACCCGTCTGCTGACGCACATTTTGCAAGGCTGTTTGTGCTGGCGTTGTGCCAAGGGCCACAATAACATCCACTTTTTGGCCAACGAATTTTTGTGCAATTTGTGCTGCGAGCGCTGGGTTACCTTGTGCAGATTCATACAAAATCTCAATGTTTGTACCTTCAATAAATCCATCCTTTTTCAGTTGTGCCACAACACCTTTACGTGCTGTATCCAGTGCAGGGTGCTCTATAAATTGAATGATACCTACTTTTGGGTGATGATTTGACGACGGCTTTACAAATAGCACGAATGCAATGGCACTAAGAATTAGGGTTAGGGCTAACAACCGTTTCATCAGTTTTCTCCTTCATTTTGTTCATTAAGTATCGGTAACCGCGTTACGCCATATTTTTGTGCAACACGATCGTTAAAATAAATTGTAGGGCCGTCTGGTTTTTCAATATTTATTGAATCAACTTTTTCACCTTCTACTATTTTTATAGCAAGCTCTGCTGTTTTAACACCCATAAGGTATTGATCATAAGTCAACGCTGCTAATGCCCCAAGCTCTACTGATTCTGGATCAGAAGCTAGAACTGGGGTATTTTGTTCATTTGCAATTTTTAAAAGCTGTGGCATGCCCGATACGACAGTATTATCATTAAAGACATAAATCATATCACTGTCTTCTGCTGCTTTTTGCGCTGCAAGTGTAATATCAGATGTATTATTTACGGGCATTTTCAGAATATGAAATTCTGCACTTTTAAAAACTTTTTCAAACGCCTCTACCTGTGCAACGGCATTAATTTCACCTGGTGCATACAAAATACCAATCGTTTTAATGGGGGCCTTAAAAGTTAAACCTTGAACAAATTTCAACTGTTCATTTGGATCTACCCTATCAGACACACCTGTTAAACTTTGTAGGGGCTTTCCGTTTGTGTTAGTCAGCTTTGCTAGAATTGGATTACTAACACCGGTAAAAACAACAGGAATATCTTTAACTTTTGCAGCTTGATAACAACTCATTGCAGAAGGTGTTGTGATAGCAACAATAAGCTTTGGCGTTGCACTCACAAATTTTTGCGCAATTTGCATACTTAAGGGGTGTGACCCTTGGGCATTTTGATAATCAACTTTGAAATTTGGATATTGTTTTTGAAATGTATCCAAAAAACCTTGCCTGATCTTATCTAACGATGGATGCGGTGCTATTTGCGTAATGGCAATAACAGGCACATGATCACTATTGCTTAGATGATTGTAAGTTAGGAAAGATGTTGCTGTAATAACACAGACTAATATTATTTTTTTAAACATGATACATTACTTCAAATAGGAGGTTAGCAAAAAACTGAGGACAAAAAATTAATGTCCGTGATGCCATCGCCATGTATGAAGTGTTAAAAACATAATAAAAAAATATCCGAAATTCTATATACTTTTATCTTATATACAAATAGATTTAAAAGTCAATTGCATTTTTTTTTGCTATAAGAGCAATCTGTGGGACACCTACAGTAAGATGGTGTACTGATTCACTTCCCTCTCCTAAGCTATAATCAATATGAATCAGTGCAAAATATCGTAGTGCCCCCCACGTAATTTGGACCAGTAGTTAAGAGAGTTTTTCGTGTAAAC
>CAZTIE010000174.1:0-2764 GCA_964613645.1 uncultured Verrucomicrobiales bacterium | reverse complement strand
ATGTATAGGAACAAGTTTTAAGACGCAAAAAATTGAATCACAGGAAAATGAAGGCACAATAATCGGAAATATCATCAACCAGTGGAATGCCTTTGGTAAGTGTCAATCCGTGAAAATTTCATGACTTTATCTAAACATGGCTGAAGATATATCCTGCAGAACAAAGCCTCACACAAATGCTTTTTTATTTAATTATACAAAAAATGGTTTGTTTTTGGAAACACTATACATAAATGTGGAGAACATCCTGAATCATCATCCTCGTGAAAGTTTAAACTTTCATACACCATATGAAGTTTTGACCGCAGCAACCAAAAGTTGTGCACTTCACCATTGAAGAGGCGCCCCCTTAGCTTATAGCTGAGGGTTGCTAAGTATGCCAACGACTTCTAAGTGTGGAGTATAAATAAATTGATCCAAAACATGCACTTTGTTTAAGTGATACCCCGCATCTGTTAGCATCTTACAATCTTTTGCAAACGTTTCAGGATTGCAAGATACATAAATGAGGGTTTGTACTCTAGATTTTCCAATCTCTATACATTGTGCGTTAGCACCAGCACGTGGTGGGTCAATCACCACAACATCTGCATTGTTTAATTGTTGTACCTTAACAGGGCTTTCAAAAAGGTTTTGTTGAAGCGTTGTAATAGCACGTTTATTATTGCCCAAATTATCATTTGCTGAATTTAGCGCTTCGAGTGCACTTTGATCAAGCTCTACACCTGTAACGGCTGCTTTTCTACTAAGAGGAAACGTAAACGTACCGCGTCCACAAAACAGGTCATAAATATGTGCTGCATTTTCTGGCACAGCATCAAGAACCCACTTGGTTAAATATTCATCTGCTTTTACGCTAGATTGCAAAAAGCTCCATGGTTCGATATCAACATTCACATTGTCAATTAAGACGTATGGTTTTTCACGTTCATGCAAAACATCACGCGTTTTACGGTACTTAAATATAAAACGGCACAGATTATTATCTTCAGAAAACTGTTTTAGATGTGATCTTTGATCCTCGCTCAGCTCTTTAACTTCTTGAATCTCAAAAGATAGATCAATTCCCACATCTGTTTTTGTAATAAATATTTTTGCGTTTTGAAAGTTTTCTAAAACTTTATTAAGACACTCAGAAAATGGATTTAAAAGGGTTTCAATTTCCGGGTCAAGCACAGGACATGGACCAATATTCATCACAGCATGCGATTTTAACTGGTGATACCCTAGAAAAACTCTATCATTTTTTTTTCGGATATCCATATTTGTACGGCGTCGTTGACCGGCTTTTAATACAACAGGATCTTCCACAACAAAAGGATCTAATCCATGGCTTTGCAAATGCTGTGTTACAATGCTTTTTTTAAATTCTGCATAATCTTTTTTATTCATGTGCTGTAAAGTGCAGCCACCACATTGTGAAAAATGCGGACAAATCGGTTCTGCACGACTTAAAGATTTTGTTGCAATACCGCGGTAATAATAATCTGTTTTACGCCGGCGTTGGACTTTATCATAAATGACCGTTTCTCCTGGCAAGCAATACGGCAAGTCAATTTCTTTTCCGTCAGCGTCTATAATATGACCTAAACCACTTTGGGTCATATATAATACTTTACCCTTTTCTGCGGTGATAACAGGTGGTTGTTTTGTATGTTTCATGAATACGTTCTAACGCGAAAAATGGTTTTGAATAAGGGCATCCATAACGGTGATATTTTGTGGCGCTAGGCCCTTTTTAATTTTAATTTCACGCGCCAAATTATGCAGCAACCCCTTTTTACTAACAGCATTTGTACTGGATGCATAACATCCCTTTGCATGCCTATTAAGCAGCATGCGTAAAATGAGGACACCTTCACCCTTTAAAACAGGCTTATCATTACCTAAATCAAGGTTAATATTTAAGCTGTATGCAGCGGATTTTTTCTTTTGCGCAACGGGCTTTTTGACTGGCACAGTGGGCTGTATTTTTTTGCCAAATAGTTGATGCTGTTCAATATACATAATCGTTACGAAAAAAAAGGTGATTTCTCGTCTATTTTATAGAGATACGATCACTTTTGCAATTAAATCATTTGGGACTAAATGGTCACCAATCGCCACACGAACAGAGTGTAATTTACCATCAATAGAGCGCCCCCAAAATGTTAAAAATTGTGTGAGCCTTGGGAATTCTGGCGGCAAATCAAAATCTTGCCATAGATAAGATTGAATAAAAACCGGATGATCTGGTAGATGATAAAAAATCTCCGCAGTGGTTAAAGTGTGGCCTTTAAGCGCATCTTCAAAATCAGATGTGTCATAAATTTTATTTACAGAATTGGGTGGAGTGAATGTAAGCATGTTGCCACCTTATAAATGCATCCTAATTTTAGCTTAACATCAAATATATTAATTTTTAGTAAAATTTTTAACTATTGTAATGCGGACTGAATTTCATAGACAAGAGATTCTTGGCTCTTCCGTACTTCTTGTGATTTTCATGCAAACATCTTGTAGCCCAATAAATCTAGTCACCATCGTTGGAATAAAGACTCAGGTTTTGATATTCTATAGCAACGTCTTTTAAGGACTTTGATTTTATTATTTAATCCTTCAGCAAAGCTATTATTTTTGCGGTTCTTAAAGTAGTTAAGGATGTTGAATTTATGTAGTTAAGTGGGATAGGGTTAACACCCTTGTATCTTAAAATAGTGAGCCGTTTGGTGATAAGCTTTCATCGAACGGAGAAGAAATGGAAAGCCTAAATGCACCTTTGGCA
>CAZTIE010000173.1:0-2838 GCA_964613645.1 uncultured Verrucomicrobiales bacterium | reverse complement strand
CTGCTGGTTCAGCAATATTTAGTTTAAGGTGTTGCACTTCAGTTTAGAACAGGGGGAGGAAAAGAATTAAAACATCTTCTTTATCATTTTAGGTTAGCTTATAGCGGTTGGAGTCATCTGAAAGTTATATTGGGAGGAGAATCATATACAGCACTTACTGAAGGTTTGCAAGAATCATTACGGTTACTTGGAGGTTCACCATTAGAGCATCGTACTGATAGTTTATCAGCCGCATTTAAAAATTTATCAACCAATTAAAAAAATGATATTACTGAAAGATACGACGCATTTTGTACTTATTACAAAATGAAAGCGACACGCAACAATCGTGGTGTCAGTCATGAAAATGGTTCTATTGAATCTCCCCATGGACATCTCAAACGGCGGATAAAACAGGCGTTATTGCTACGTGGTACAAATGATTTTAAAAGTGTAGAAGACTATCAGCTTTGGATAGATGAAGTTGTGAAAAAGCATAATCAACGTAATGCAAAAAACATAGCATTAGAGAGAACGGCACTGCAAGCATTACCATTTCATAAAACAGCCGATTATACTGAGTTAGTTGTGCCCGTGCATACAACAAGCACAATTGAAGTGAGACGTACAACCTATAGTGTTCCATCAAGGTTGATTGGGGAACGTTTAAGAGTCCACTTATACCATGATCGGCTGGAATGTTATGTTGGTTCAAAACTTACTGTTAACTTATCACGGGTATATTCTTCGAAAAAAGAAGGTAGAGGTAGGCTTATAAACTATCGCCACTTGAGAGGCAGTTTGATAAAAAAACCACAAGCATTTCGTTTTTCGCAATTAAGAGATAGTATTTTGCCAACAGACGCATATAAGTCCATTTGGCGCTATCTTGAGAAAGAAATAAGGGGGCGAGAAAGCTGCAAAATAATGGTTGGTTTGTTAAATATAGCGTCAAAGTATGATTGTGAACAAAAATTGGGTGCATACATTTTAGAACTTGTAAGAAAAAAGAAAACGCTATCCTTGAGTGCTATAGAAAATAAATTTAATAATAAGGCGCCAGTCCAGCCTGACATTATCGTGAATCAGCACAAACTAAGTAGTTATAATAAATTTCTTAAAATAATGGGAGGTAAAAGATGATTGAATCAGCAAAATTACCTCTATTATTGAAGGAACTTCGGTTGTCTAGCATGCTTAAAAGTTGGGAAACCTATGCAAATGAAGCAAGGGAAAAATCATATAGTTATGAAAAATTTCTTGCTGATTTATCCGAACAAGAAGTTTCATCACGATATACAAAACGGATACAAGGCTATACAAAACAATCTAAATTGCCTGTTGGAAAAACCCTATCAACATTTGACTTTAAGCATGCTAAACACATCAACCGTTTACAAGTTGAATCCATGACAGATAGTGCTCAGTGGGTAAAAGATGCCGAAAATATTTTGATTTTTGGTGCCAGTGGTGTTGGCAAAAGCCATTTAGCTGTAGCTATTGGTTATTCTTTAATAGAAAAAGGGGTGCGCATTTTATACATGCAAGCTAGTAAAATAGTACAAGAGCTCCAGCTGGCACGAAAAGAATATCGCTTCCCTCAAATGCTCACACGCTTATCCCGTTCTCCAGTCTTAATATTAGATGATATTGGTTATGCAAAGAAAGATGTTGGAGAAATCAGTGTTTTATTTGATTTGATCGCCGATCGTTACGAGAGCACAAGTTTGATCATTACAGCTAATCAGCCATTTAGCGAATGGGATCAAATTTTCCAAGACAATATGATGGCAGTCGCAGCAATAGATCGTCTGGTACACCACGCGACAATTATAGAGGTTGAGGAGAAAAGTTATAGGCAGACTCATGCCAAAGACAATGATATCTGCGAAAAGATTGTGGAGGTGAAAAATGAAATAGAAAATTAACAAAACCGGACAAGATAGTTGTCGCGGACCGGACAAAATAGTTGACGTCTAACAACCACAGCACAAGGAAGGCTGGTTTTTGGTATTTTTGCCTCTCTTGCAGAATTTGAGAGAGAACTGATCCGCGAGCGTACACAAGCCGGTCTAAAATCTGCCCGTGCCCGTGGCCGAAAAGGTGGCAGGCCAAAAGGCTTATCACCAAAAGCTATGGAGAAAGCAGAAATAGCGGAGGCTCTTTATAAAAATGGCACAATATCCGTTAAAAACATTGCAGCTCAGTTAGAAATTTCTAAAACAACACTTTATGTCTACCTAAAGGCCCGTAATGTTGAGATTGGATAGTTTTGAAATTTAAACAATGACCATTGACTAAATTTAGTCAGAGTATTATAGTTAAACAATGGATGATAGATTTTTACCACATAATTTTCACTGGCAATCTATAAAGCAATTTATAGATTTTGACCCACAGCTTCGTAATCTGAATAAACAGTTTTACGTTCATACGCCGTCCCTTCTTCAATATTTACCTATAAATACGCCTGGTATATATACATTAGGAGGTGGCCGACAAATTGGGAAAACAACACTTCTTAAACAGTGGATGTCTGTTCTTTTAGAGAAAAATATTAATCCAAAATCAATTTTTTTCTTAACAGGTGAAATTATATATGATCACCTGAGTCTTATTCAAATTGTCAATCAACATTTAGAACAAGTAGTGCCATCACCCCATAACATGATTTATATTATTGTTGATGAAATCACGTACATTAAAAACTGGGACCAAGGTGTTAAGTACCTAGCAGATACAGGCGCACTTGAAAATGTACAACTTATTTTAACTGGATCAGAATTAACGTTCATACAAGAAGCACGTAGTGCCCCCCGAAATTTGGACCAGTCGTTAAGAGAGTTTTGCGTGTAAAAT
>CAZTIE010000172.1:0-2863 GCA_964613645.1 uncultured Verrucomicrobiales bacterium | reverse complement strand
GATGATCTTGTCCTGCTAGTTAGAGCAGGAACCGTTATACCCACGATAATACAGTCTTTTCCAATAGCAAAATGAGCCTAAAGGGTGTACATTTTATGCACTCATTTTAGCATTGTCATGAATATGTTTAAACAATAGCTGCCGTTGCTTTTGCATATATTCTGCAGCTTGATTATCGGTCATTTGAGACGCGATAGCATCGAGTTTATAAAATGTAATCCCTTTATTCAAGAATTTTTTGGCATTGGGTAGCGATTTTAATTTTTGGTAAGGTGTCATCATATTCTCATAGCGATATTTTTTCTGCTGTTTTCCTTTTTTGTCGATGATTGTGGTTGGAAACAAACAGGGACGATGATAATTGATGTATGGGTTAAGTGCCTGTTGATTAAATTGATTAATACGCTTAGCATGGTGTTGTTGTATGTGTGCATATCCAAATATCTTACGCACGACAGCGGCATTCTTACCTTCGGCTAATGCATTATCATTAGATTGCCTTGGTCGAGATTTGGTAAATTCAATGCGTAGTTTTTCAAGCAACTGTGCAACGCGATAATTGACATATTCGCTGCCGTTGTCGGAATGAAAATTAATCACCCGAAATGGGAATGCATCAATTAGCATATTGAGTGCGGGAATTAAATAGGCTTCTGAAATTTTTTCGACACTAACAACAATTTCAAATTGAGTGACTTCATCAACCGCGTTAATATGATAGACGCCTTTAGCCCCATCTAAATCGCCCTGATGCACCGTATCTACACGGATATAACCTGGTTTTCCGTTTGCTCGAGGTTTGCGCCTTGTGCCAATCTGAGCGCATTTGGTTGGTTTTGTTTTTGTGTAATGACGTCGCAATGTTTGATAACGTGTACACTGACGTAAATTATAAATATGCGATACCGAGATCCCTGACAAGCGTTTATAAGCGACGTCATTAAATTCATAATACGCTCGCTCACATAATTTTTTGACCATCATCCCATTGGGTGTGTCATGACGACTATCAAGCTCAGCAAGTAAGTGAATATCTTCCACCGTATAATACCGTTCAAAACCATTACTGGTCCGTTGATAACGCTTTAGGTGACCTTCTCGCAAATAGCGTGAAATCATTCGCTTGAGTTGTGCGCGTGAGTAGCCACTGACTTTTTGAAAAAATTCCTGAACTATCCCTTTTTCTTTACGGCAAAGTGAGCTGTAAACAAACCGCTCAAGAAGTTTTTCGACAAACTCATAACGTTCATCTTTACTCGCTGCTATGCCAAACGCGATTGCCTGACTGCCGTCTAAAAACGCCTTTAGTTCCTTTATGTGACTGAACTGGTCAAGTTTCATGATAGTATTCATCCTCCGATCATGACAGCTGCTTCAATATTGTCCAGTCGAGGCGCTCCTCAGGCTCACTTCATCCTGGAAACACACAATACCTTTAAGCTCATTTCATATTGGAATACTCTATCAATGTGACATGGCGGCTTTGCAGTGTATAATTCAATGTAAGCCAATCAGGTTCGCATTCTGCTTACCTCTTCAAACTGTTCTTTATGTGGACAAATCGCCTAGCAAAATAACCAGTAGTGAGTTAAGCACAAATTGATTAACGTAATACAGTGAAAAAACTAGTAGAATCATACGATTGCATCATCTTGATCACCCAATTACACTTTTTGATCACCTATTTGCAAATTTTGCGAAAAATGATCGCCAAAATTGCAATTTAGTGATTGGTTTTATGCAATTCAATGATCAAACTGATGCAATTGGGTGATCAATATGGGGCAAATACCCAGTTAGATCAGTCAATAGTGAGATTAGCCCTTTTCGGTCGTTAATATTTGCTTCAGTTCTCTTGACAGACAATAATAATCCATCCATATCCGCTAAAATATGCCGTTTTCTACTATTTGTTTTTTTTACCACCGTCAATCCATGACGTCCGCCTCTGTATGTTATCTTAACTGACTGGCTATCGACAATAGCCGAAAAGGGTGAAGCAGTTTTCCCTTCTACTTTCTTCAACTTTTTCCGTAATGCAGTATGAACCTTTTTGAAAGTTCCGCCGTTAACCCAAGCGCGATATTGAGTATATACTGACTTCCAAGGAGGAAACTCATTGGGCAAATGACGCTATGAACAACCCGTTCTTGATCAATACAGCATTGCATCTAACATCACTCGCTTCCTGTATTTAGGCCGGCTTCCGCCCAACTTGAGCTTTGGCGTCAAATGCGTTTTTACTAAACGCAACGCTAAATCACTTAAGTTATTTGGGTAATTGGGTGACTTCATTTCCATGCATCCTTTTTGCCCACTTCGGTCGATAGTATACTAGAATTATGGGTTTGAAGACATCCTCTACAGCACTTCCCAAATAATGTGGTCTCATATATTATTTGTAAGGCTGTGATGATTGAAATAGGATTAAACAGATGTTGCATTCAGTTGAATTACATAGACGAGCACTTTCGGTCTACGGGACAAAGAATTGCGTATTCTTGTGCTAATCGTTACCCATAAGTTTAAAAGTCTCATAAGTAGCTACAGCTTGACACATTTACTCATTCCACATCGTCATGAGACACCGTGGCTGGCCCTTTGCTCGGTTAGTATAACCACACCACGCAGAGGCCACTAAACGAATCATTTCTGCTAAACTATGCACTTGAGGTGGTGTTTTATTTTTTCTAATGAGCGCAAAAATAGTGTTCAACTTCAAAGTTGTAAAAAACAGTAAGTGCAACTGAGTTCAGATACTGCCCTTGCCAGCATCGTCAAATTTAATATGCGATAAGAAATTATCATGTAAATGATAATGCAAAGCTTAATTAAACCGAGCATCCCCCGCCAACTGTATCGC
>CAZTIE010000171.1:0-2897 GCA_964613645.1 uncultured Verrucomicrobiales bacterium | reverse complement strand
TTTGAATAAGAAATCAGCTTTTTATAAAGAACGTTAACAGAAAATCCACTATAATAAGGCAAAAATATTAGCGCCAAGGTTGTGCAAAGGTTTCATAATTATTTTAAAAATCGATAAGACAAGAAAATTGTTTTCACTCATTGTCATAATTCTGATAGAATGCAAAAAGGTCCCTCAGCTACAATAAAGTCATATTGCTGAATGACATGATATCATGATGGAATATTTTTCAAAACATACTATTTACATATTTTTAACGACTGGCTTAAAGATGAAAAAAAACATTACATTTAAACAAGTCAATACAAATCACCCATTATTGGGCTCTATTATTAGTGGTAGTATTGGCTTTCCAACTGTAAAAAAAGTTGACAGAGTATTGCAAAGTTATACTCAACCAAATCAATTTTTAATTGGTGCTTTTGCATCTGACAATTTAATTGCTATTATTGGATTTGAACTTACAGGAAAACAAGCCATCATCAAAAATATTAGCGTATCAAATGACTTTAAGAGACAAGGCATTGGTAATTGTTTGATTCAAAAAACAATAAAAAATTATGCACTAAATTGTGTATCACTGAAAACAGATGATGAATCGGTAAATTTTTATAAAAAAGTGGGTTTTAAATGTACGCCTTTTGATGATAAACATGGCAATAGATATTATTGTCATTTAGAGATACCGCTTCCTGAAGCATCATCAATTCAACAAATAAACATGCTGTGAATCATGTTTCAGCCTCTACAAGCACCCAATACCTCAAACTGTTTTTTCTAATTTTTGATTAAGCACAACCTGTAGACTTAGCTTGAATTCAAAGCTTTATGTATACACTGTCATAGGATCGAGGGCATTATTCCCATATTACTTATGGGTATGACTGCCGCCGATGAATCATACATAATGCCTCCTCCACCAAATCGGTGGACCTCTAATTTTAATTGTATGAAAGAAAAATTAGCATTATGCCGTTCTACGTACCAACTGCAACATTCTTTCCACATGCTTCATAGGAGTTTCGGGTCTAATGCCATGTCCTAAATTAAAAATATGGGGGCGGTTTTTCGTTGCAGATAAAATAGTGTTGACATCAGCTTCAAGAGCGTCTCCGCCTCTAATTAATACTTCTGGATCTAAGTTTCCTTGTGACGGTCGGCTAACATGATTTGCGATCGTTATATCAACATGCTGATCATATCCCAACACAAGTGGCCCGCTTATACGACTTGACATATCACTATATAAATGGCTAATTTCTTTACCATAATAAATCACCGGCGTATTGGGATGCGCCCTCCAAAACATATCTAAAATTTTTGTAAGGGGGATGATTAAATTATTTTCTTGCTCATCCACCTTGCAAAACGAAGCCCAAGAATCAAACAGTTGAACAACATCACAGCCTGCACTTACCTGATTAATCAGATGCTGTGCTACAATCGGAATCAAATTATCTAATAATGGATCAAGTTGACCAGCATGATGATCAATAGCTGCATATAAATTTTGCTGTGTGCCAATTTTATTTTGACACAACATATAAGCACCCAGTGTCCAAGGTGTGCCCGCAAACCCGATTAATGACTTATCTTTTGATAATTTAGATCGTGTTTTTTGAATAGCATCATAGACAGCGCCTAAAGTTTCTGCCCAGTTTGCACTCCATAAATCAAAAGCAGGAAGTTCTTTAAGTCTGGGCCCATGTCCTTTTTCAAACCAAACGTCTTGCCCGATCGCCTGCGCGATCACAAGAATATCTGAAAAAATAATAGCGGCGTCAAAGTCAAACCGTTCAATTGGTTGTAAAGTTACCTCTGTCACAATATCTGGACTAAAGCAAAAATCCATAAAATCAGGAAATTTGTTACGAATAGCTAAGTACTCTGGCAAATAGCGCCCGGCCTGTCGCATCATCCATACAGGTGGCACATCTTGTATCTCACCAAGACAGGTTTTATGAAATTTTGTATTTGCACTCATTATGCTTCAATTTTCCACTTTGTTTTCAACTTATCAATTGTGCCATCTTGTTCCATCGCTAATAGAGCTTGATTAATATCTTCATGTAAAAGGGATCCTTTCGGAAGCGCTATACCTGGGTCTTCTTCACCAGGTGTATCAAAATCAATATCAACTTTTGATATACCCTCAGAACCTTGCATAATGCATGACGCTTCAGATCGCCCTAATAAAATGGCCGAGATACGATCTACACGCAAAGACTGTAATAAGTCTGGAATTTTGCTCATGACTTGTGATTTTAAATCAGGATACTTATTTTTAAGCTCTTGCTCGTAGCGTGCTTCATAAGTGGACCCTGCTTGCAAACCCAGAATGCCATCTTTAAAATTATCAAAAGTTGTAATATCTGTCCCTTTTTTGATAAGCAAAGAATATTGCCCCTTTAGATATGGGGCCGTAAAATCATAATTTTTCTGACGTTCTTTTGTAATAGATATACTTGAAATAGAAACATCAATACGTTTTGCTGTAAGGCCCCCTAAAATTGCATCAAAAGACATATCTTCATATATAGCAGTTTTTCCTAACCGTTTTGCAATCTCATCAAACAGGTCTATATCAAAACCAACAATTTGGCCCTCTTCAAAATATTCAAAAGGTTTATAATCTGCACACACACCAACTTTTAAGACACTCGTATCTTTTTTCTTTTCCCCACATGAAGAGAGGTAAGTGAGAGAAAAAAGACCAAGTAGCGCCAGTTTTGCGTATTTAATAAAGGAAACCATTTTTATAACCTATAGGATGACTGTGTTTATATATAACAAATATAAACGAAATATAAAACCCAATTCACATAGGCTTTGTTCGGCAGGGTATGTCTTCAGCAATGTTTAGATAAAATTATGAAATTTTCACGGATTGACACTTA
>CAZTIE010000170.1:0-2909 GCA_964613645.1 uncultured Verrucomicrobiales bacterium | reverse complement strand
GCCGCACGAGACCATCTAGGCTTTTATTGCCCTAACTCTATTATGCCGAACAAAGTTTAATAAATAGTTAATTTGCACAAAAAAAAAGCCCACCAAAAAGGCGGACTTAATATAATGAAACCTATTTAACATGGATAAGCTGAATAGTCACCTGCCATAGGAAATTTAACAGACAGTGTGACACCTAAATATTTTCAGGCAGCTCAAAAAGTATGAACGATTTAATAGTTATCATCTACCCAGAAAAACCCAGAGTTATTCGCACTGCAAACTTAGCTCATAAGAGCCTCTCATGACGGCGGGTTTAATTATTGCTGCCCCACCGGGATTAGACTGAAAGAATTATCCGATGTTCTGGCTTTAAATGCCCATCGACCAGCATTTTCAGGAGGATTTTCCCTCAAATATTGTATACTGGCCTCGATCATTCCACGACAATTTCCCGTATACTGCCTTTCACTCTGAACGTTGTCAGTCGTTTCTATATTTTGGGATGCCTTTTGTCCCTCCTCTGTGAAAACGGAGTGTAATTTCGTATCTACGATAATATCTATGGATCTTAATGCTATAACGGTAATATGTAGAATAGTAAAAATGTCCACGTCTTTTTCATTATTAGATATATGAATAGCTTCACGACTTTGTTCAGTAGCACTACAAATGGGAAAAGAAGCCTCAATTGTCTCTAAAACTTCATTAAAAGTAAGCTGATAATCAGCTTGCGGAAGCGATTCCATCACAATAGGATCTGGCCGCCCGAACAAAATGTTCGTGATAAAAATAAACATCCATAAATATTTTGTCATCGTTTATTGCCTCGATTGTCATAATTGATATACTAACAAACTATACAGAAAGAAAAACTTATTGTCAATCAACAGTAGACGTATTGTAAAATAAAAAAAACAAGCAAATCAGATAGGGGATACACGGTGGCTGCAGAGGCAAAAATATTATTTCACAACACGTCTAGCTTCTAAACAGTCATAAAACTATTCAAAATTTTAAAAGCAGAAAATTTGACAGACACTTAAAAGCCGTTCATCATGTTGCCTATAGCCCTTTAAAAAAATAAAGCAATGTCATTCATAAAAAAAGTTATAGCAAGAGAAATTTTAGATTCACGCGGCAACCCAACTGTTGAAGCAGATGTTATCTTATATGATGGTATAATGGGGCGCTCAAGCGTGCCATCAGGCGCATCAACTGGCACATTTGAAGCCGTTGAAAAACGCGACAATGATCTTACTCGTTATAACGGAAAGGGGGTCATGCAAGCTGTTAACCTGATAAACGATATTATTTCAGAAAGACTTATAGATGAGGTTTCTGTTTTTAATCAAACAGCTATTGATCGCCTATTAATTGAAATGGACGGCACGGAAAATAAAGAAAACTTTGGTGCAAATGCTATTTTAGCTGTTAGCATAGCGGCCGCAAAGGCAGCAGCTAACGCCTTAAATATGCCATTTTACCGTTATTTAGGTGGCATACAGGGCAATTTACTGCCGACACCTATGATGAATATTATCAATGGTGGCGCGCACGCTGATAATGCCATTGATATTCAAGAATTTATGATCGTCCCAACGGAGAAAAGCTCTTTCCGTGAACCTTTACGCCAGGGTGTTGAAGTTTTTTATGCGTTAAAAGCCCTCCTTAAGGCAAAAGGCCATAGCACAAATGTTGGAGATGAAGGCGGTTTTGCCCCTAATTTAAAATCATCCAAAGAAGCCCTTGACTATATTATGGAGGCCATTCAAAAAGCCGGCTACAAACCAGGTGTTGATTTCACAATAGCCCTAGATGTTGCAGCTTCAGAAATATATAAAGACGGTGAATATCACTTAACAAGTGAAGGTATCACCTTAAATGCCGACGGCATGATTAAATATTTTGCAGAACTTGCACGCGAGTATCCGATAATCTCTATCGAAGATGGCTTAGCAGAAGACGATTTTCAAGGTTGGGAATCCATGACGGCGGCCCTTGGATCAGACATACAACTTGTTGGGGATGATTTGTTCGTTACAAACATCGAACGCCTTATGGACGGCGTAACACAAGGTATGGCAAATGCTATTTTAATTAAACCAAATCAAATTGGCACCCTCACACAAACATTAGATGCCATTAAAGTTGCAAAAAAGACTGGCTATAATACAGTTATATCGCACAGATCAGGGGAAACTGAAGACACAACCATCGCCCATATTGCTGTTGGCATGAATGCTGATTATATTAAAACAGGGTCGTTATCAAGAACGGATCGTGTGGCAAAATATAACGAGCTACTTCGTATAGAAGAAGAATTAAGGAAAGATACCTAATAATGTACAATACTAACGATCAATCCCCCAGCGTCAAAACAATCAAAAAAATCTGGGGGCCGCTAATCGCTATATTTTTAAGCCTTTATTTTGGCTATCATATTTTTCAAGGAGAACGTGGCGTTATTTCTTGGTTTCAGTTAAGTAAAAAAGTCCAAATTGACGAAGAGCGTTTATCGACCCTTACCACTGAAAAAGAAACATTAGAACAGCGTGTTAAATTACTACGGCCTGATAGCATTGATCTAGATATGCTTGATGAACAAGCACGACGCATTTTAAATTATACAAAAAAAGATGAAGTCACCATCCATGAACATGCTATTTTTCCCAAAACATCACAACAAGAATCTGAAGCATTTTAAAAACATTGTTTTATTTCACAAATATATTATAATAGACACTTGCAAGCTAGCTGGATGATCGCAGGTGTTTTTATAAAACACGTGAGGAAAGTCCGGGCACCAGACAAACAAGATGCCGGATAACGTCCGGCGGGTTATTCTTCAAGGAATAATTTAGGGACAGTGCCACAGAAATTATACCGCCTTCGGGTAAGGGTGAAATGGTGCGGTAAGA
>CAZTIE010000169.1:0-2928 GCA_964613645.1 uncultured Verrucomicrobiales bacterium | reverse complement strand
TGTAACTGTCGCCAAAGGATCGCACTTAATCCTTCCCCACCAGGTGAGATTCTCTAAAGCTTTTATTGCTCTAGTTTCAGGTTACCTATAAAATCTTAAGTAATTATTAAAATCTGAAAATATTTTAGTTCTTAAAATTTTGTTTCATTGGGGTAGTGGCCCCAAACAAATTTGCCTTTAACCCAGCCTTGAAACTTACCTTGTTCTGAACGCGATTCCACTTGCAGCCATTCACCTTGTGTTTTTTTTATAGAAAGAATCACACCAGCTTCTATGCGTGCCAGTGTAGGAGATGTATCGTTTGGCTTTTCTTTTATACTTTGTGTTTTTCCAGTCAAAATGCCGTAACGTCTGCCAGATAATAAACTAACATGTGCCCAAGAAACGGCACCATCCATGTCACGAATTTGGCGCCAATGTTCAAATTCTGCAATAATTTCGACCGGTAAAAATTGGCGTACATATACCCATTCAACAGGATACTGCTTCCCTGGGCCAACGTGCACATTCGCTTTATTTGACCGAAAAGATGCAAAACGCGGACAAGGCAGGCCTGTTTTTGCATAAATATCTGCACAGTGTGCTAAACTGAGTAAAATAATGAAAAATCGGATCATAGTTCAAAAGTCAATTTCAAAAGTGTTTATACCAAGAAGCAATAGCAATTCCTTTGCATTCTTGAACTCATTTAAGGATATCATAAAAACAAGTAAGGTTAAAGTCGTTTAAAGTAAAGAGTTAAACGCCTGTTGATCCATATCCACCAGATCCACGTTGTGTATCACACAAATTAGATGTTTCAATCCAATTTGCAGTCTCGTGTTGGGCTATCACCATTTGTGAAATGCGCATGCCATTTTGAATTACAAAGTCTTCTTCACCTAAATGGATGAGCAGGGTTTTAAGCTCTCCTCTAAAATCGGAGTCTACGGTTCCAGGTGAATTTAAAACAATAATACCATTTTTAAAAGCAAGTCCTGATCGTGACCTTATTTGTGCTTCAAAACCAACAGGGAGTTCCATTGAAAAACCATGGGGAATAACGACGCGCTTTCCGGGCTTTAAAATGATTTCTTCTTCAATACAGGCGTATAAGTCGGCTCCAGCACTTTCAATTGATCCATATGCTGGAATAGATGCATTTGCATGTATTTTTTTTATTTTAATATCAAGTTGATGATTATTGCGAGGTGTTTTTGCAAGAGTGTTCATTTATAAGGTCCTCTATTATTTGGGCCGCATACTGGCTTGATGTTAAGTTTTTTTGTTTACAGTACAATGTTTCAAACACTTCTTTCAAAGCTTTTCTTTGACTTTTGCTATCAATCCCATGAAAGGCCTCATAAATATTTTTTGCACGACAGTCTTCCTGCAACAGTTCTGGCACGATATATTTATTTGCAAGAATATTTGGTAAGGCCAAAAATCGCGTTTTAATCAATCTTTTTAATAAAAATGCTGTTATAGGTGATGCTTTATATGCTATGACGTGTGGAATTTGATGCTGCGCCAGTTCTAAGGATACTGTTCCGCTAGCTGCAATTGCACCGTTGGCTTTCTTGAATATGTTATCTTTTTCCAGTAAATCTGTTGTTACTTGCACAGGCAAGTCTTGTGGAATAAGTGGAATAATTTTTTCCTTTAAGTGAGGCAGGGTGGGCAAGAAAAATTGACATTTCTGATGGGTGTGTATTTTTTGTGCCACTTCTAAAAATATAGGGAGTAGAAATTTGATTTCTGATGTTCGGCTTCCAGGTAAAATCAGGATGCTATTTTCTTTTGTATCCCAGCTGTTATCTATAGTGATATTGTTTTCTGTAATGGGGTGGCCTACAAAAGTTGTTTTCAATCCATGTTTTGTAAAATAGGGTGGTTCAAAGGGGTATAGGCATAAAAGGTGGTCTAAAAATTTGGCAACACTTTTTGCACGCCATGGTCTCCAAGCCCAAACAGGTGGCGCAGCATAATGAACAGATGGTATGTATGGAAGGTTACGTTTTGTTATTTGTTTTTTAACCCGTTTAATAACGCGGTGTGTAAAACCGGAAGAATCGATTGTAATCAGAACATCAGGATGGACTTTAAGAATGTGACTCACAGTTTGTTTTATACGTTTAAAAATACGCCGTAAATGCGGCACTATTTCAGTCAGCCCCATGATGGAAAGTTCTTTCATGGGGAAGAGTGATGTCAGACCTGCGCTTTGCATTTTGTCGCCACCAATGCCGTGAAATGTATAAGATAAATCACGTTCTTTCAGGGCCATTATCAACTTAGCGCCAATCTGATCACCTGATGCTTCGCCGGCGATAATATATATTTTTTTATTTACTGTGTTCAACGATAATATTCTGCTTAGCCCTTTATGCTTTATTTTATAGTATTGTGTTTAGATTTACTATCTTGAATTGTCATAGGTCTTTTTGATTGCTGTTACAATTGAACAAGTTCAGATACACGTGAGGGGGGGGGTGAATGATTAGTCATGGAAAAATATTTGTAAAATAAACTCTAACGGGGGCTCCTATGAAGATTAAAGTACTACCATCATCATTTTGAGACGTCAATTCCTAATGATGGCTTAATCATCCTAGTTCTACTTGATTAGAAAGTTAAAAGTTTAAAGGTTTACTAACCATGTGTGCGCAGAATAAGTTTAAAACTTTTTTTCAGTTACTGTTCAGCTTTTGGCTGTGTGAAAGAGGACTTTTATCAAAATTACAGATTGGGACATCTTGTCTTATTTACAGAGTCACCTCTTTCTTCCTTCAAAAGTAAGGCAAAACTCCTTTGAAGGCACTTGTGCAAGAGTACTTACACATGTATAAACTACATGTCTCATATCTCGTGAACGTGCACAATGTATTATGCGCTATATAGCCAAATGCTAATAAAATGAGATATTAAGTAAATTTACTAAACAGGTCG
>CAZTIE010000168.1:0-2928 GCA_964613645.1 uncultured Verrucomicrobiales bacterium | reverse complement strand
GTTCGACATTTCCGTAAGTTTGTCCACGCACCGACTGCAGCGTGTGAGCAATTGTTTTCGCTGAGTTAAAGCAAACCGTAATAACACTAATGTTCATATAAAACTAAACTTTTGTCTATATAGTCATTTCCATTAATTTCTTTATTGAAACCAATAATTTAGCGCTCATGTTTGGCTGGCTTTCGGTCGTAGGTATCCCACCTGAGTCAACACACATTTTCTGATTACTCCGACTTTCCCACTTCGCTCTGGTGTTGGCAATGACAATATCTTCAGGTGTTACGGTGGGCTATTGCGGATGGATACAATCGCCTTTGAGGCAATCAAGCACTTTCGTAGTATATATTTAACTTAAGAAAGAAATTAAAGAATATTATTTATTTTGAATTGCTTGTCTTCGAAAATATGGTCGGTAAAAAACATAGAATATTGCTGGGAAAAATAAGTAATCGAATAAATTAAATAAATAAAAGATGTCTAAAAAGGCTCGCGTAAGCACAATTAATGAAATGAATGCTATTAAGGTTTTTTGATCGCGAACTGCGAAGTATTGAGAGACAAAGAAGGTCGCCAATATAAATATTAATCCCAAACCCCAATAACCGTGTAGGCGCAAAAATGCATTGTGCGGATTTCCATCATGATCAAAAATTACAGGATACCAAGTAAAATCTTGACCAAAAACTAAACCGCTTGCTTGAAGATTATCCCAGTACTGCCAAATCATCTCATACCGCCCGCTCTCGAGACCACTCTGAAAATTTGTATCACTAAAATACTCACTCAACTGCAACTCCATGAAAAATGCACTTAAGCTAACTAATATTGCGCAAATTAGAAATATTAATATTGATATTTTTTTAAAATAGAAAAGCATGGTAGCAAGCAAAAATATTATCGAAAAAGCTATAGATGATCGCCCATATAATTGAAAACTTAAATATACAAACAACATCAATAGCAAAATTGAAGGCCGCTTACATCGATACAAGCGAGACAAAGTATATCCAATTGCAGAAGCAAGAAAAAATGCAGAGTATACATTTCGGCTAGAGCCAATCAAAAAAACATTAAATTCTTTATAGCTAAAATCAAAGAAAAAAATCAGCGTAAATGTTAAAAATAGAATAAATAAAAAAATATATTCAAAAGCTAACTTTGTTAAGTTAAATTCAAACGCCGCCCATGAAATTCCAAAACAAGAAAAAATAATAAAAATTAGAAAGACTGAGCGTAAATCAGACCAATCGGCATTCAGAAAGCCAATTCCAAGAGGCAAACTAATAATAAGAAAAATATACAAGAAGGAAGTCGACCTTCTTACGATTAACATCATCGCAAATAAAAAACAACCAATACCAACAGCCGCAAATCGATAAACAGCCTCACCGAAAAGAAGTGATGCACCAGATAATATAATATATCCTGAAATCAAAAAGCCAGACAAGCATCTAGAAATAGAGTATTTAGTCAAAGTAACTGCCTATTATCTTTGAAGAGGGTGATTTCTGCACCGCAGAGAATAATTCAATACCCTCTTGTCCAAGGAGGTATTTAAGTTCACGCAAAACTTCCGGGGTACCTATGCCACTTTCATCAGCAGCCGTCTTGTGTAGAATCCAATCCTTTGACGATCTAGATTCTTGTTGACCGAAGTAAATAGCCTGATTAAGATCTGGTCCGTAAAAATGTGGTCCAACAAAATCAAGTCCATGAACTATTATCTTTCTAAACCCCATGATTCTCGACAAAAATATGAAACTCATTACGCTTGAGACGGTTTGTGGCAAAAGTATTTTTTGTTTTAGCATACTCTCTAAAGTTGGTCTCAGTCCTTTATCTGAATAAATCCGATAATGCCTATCACGTACAAATTCAGCGCGCGAACCATACAGCCAAAAAATTAGTTTAGCAGAATTCTTAAACTCAGACAAATTCTTAAAAACCAATCGCGTTTTTTCAAAAATCCTCCCCGATTCCAGACCGAAATAATGATGCATTGTGTTTAAAAAGAAGATTCTATTTGCGTACGATGCATTTTCAATAAAATGAATATCTGGATTTGGACACTTAAGAAATGAAAAGTTGAATCCAATAACGAATGACGTTGAACGATCTATGAGGTGGAATGATTCATTGAGACTCCAGCCAGAGGCAAGAACGTGACATTCGAGTTGATCCACCGATTTATTTTCGATCACGTACTCAAACATACCTAATCTATTTAAGTACCAGCATCGAATATGCTGTACCAAGTCCTCCATAATGAGAAGGGTATGCATGAAAAATACCTGTAATAAATATGGCGATTTTTTTAATTTTTTTCGGAAAATTTTTTTAATTTCCATAGAATTATGAAAAATATAAAATATTTTTTTGTTTGTACATTTATTTTCTGAGATTCATTTAAAACGGCAGACTTAGTGCACTGTTTGCAAAAAATAGTTACACAAATATTTTCTACCTATTTCGTTAACGAATCTTTCAAAACTGGGCTATTCATTTCGACAGACTTCAACACTCTTAGGCCAACGATAGATTCAAGGTACTTGGGTGAAAGGCCAAACCCCGGCCTAACACTTCGCACCGCGTCCGCCGTAATCACATCCCCCGCCTTCAAATCCTTCACAAAATACAGTGATCGCCGAAACTTCACATTCCCCTGCTCACTGGACTTGCAGCCATAGTCCACTTTTCCCAGAGCCGCCCAAGCCGTCTTACTGTCTTTGCACACCGCAGCCAATTCATCAGGCTCCAGCGAAAAGCTGTCATCCGGCCCGCCGCCGCTGCGGTTTAGTGTGAAGTGTTTTTCAATGATCGAGGCGCCCATGGCCACGCTGGTGATGGCGGTGGTGTTATCCAGCGTGTGGTCCGACAAGCCGGTGACCAGGCCAAAGCGCTGGATCATGTCGGGAATGGTGCGCAGGT
>CAZTIE010000167.1:0-2995 GCA_964613645.1 uncultured Verrucomicrobiales bacterium | reverse complement strand
GCGGAGGTCGGTGGCAACAGCACTGTGGGATCGCCGCGGTGGCCCCATCAGAAAACTACTGCACCTAAAACTATAGATACCTATGCGAGACCAAAATAAAAGCAACTGATCGTTGTGTATTACCTAGCCATATAATTTTCTAAAAATTCTGCACCACGCTTGCTTACTTTCTGGTGTAAGGGGTCAAAGAAATCCTCTTTTGATAAATCATCCAGCAGAACGCCTTCATCCATGAAAAATACACGATCAGCACATAATTGAGCTAATCTTAATTCGTGACTGACAATAAGCATAGACCTGTCTTTATTTCTAAGCGTTTGAATAAATTCTGCGACATCTTTAACCATTTCAGGATCTAGGGCAGATGTTGGTTCGTCCATCATCAAAAGTGCAGGTTCCATCATCAGTGTTCGACACATGGCTACTCGCTGTTTTTGCCCCCCTGAAAGATTTCCAGGAGTTACCTCGACTTTATCAGCTAGTCCAAATTGTTCTAGTAAGTTCATTGCTTTTTTAGCGGCTGTCTTCCTTGTTTGCTCCATTACTTTGATCGGTGCAAGTGTTAAATTTTCTAAAACCGTTAAATGGGGAAATAAGCTAAACCCTTGAAATACCATACCAATTTTAGAAGCAGGCACTGCCTTTAAAGGCGTATCATCTAAAAAAATGTACCCACTATCATAGGGTTCAAGCTTAGCAAGAGTGCGCATTAATGTAGTCTTTCCACTACCTGAAGGCCCAAGTACAACCGTGATCTCCCCCGCATTGAGCTTAAAGCTAATATCTTTTAAAATTTGTTTTTTATGTATGCTTTTATAAAGATTTTTAACCTGAAACATGTTTTTGATTAATAAGGTGTATGAAATCAGTATATAGGGCACGCACTCCATACACCAATGTTTTTTACTTTAGTTAACATGCTAAAAAAAATAACTTATTTGGTTATCTTTGGTACGATAACTCAACTTATCAAGAGGATACATAAAATGTTTCAAAATTAATTTAATTTAGCTTTAATGGCAACCCTAGCGTGAACAACAGTGACTGCAATAAATACCGCAGCGACACAAAGTGTACAGACAGTTTTTCCAGAGATAAAATTAGCCGTAGATTTTTAACAAGAAGCTTCTCTTACAATAATTCAAGTGCATATGCACACCTTCAATTTTTCAGGCTTTGCGACATGATATAAAATATTAACAACAGTTATAAAAATCGCGCGCATACAATGAAAAATGATTCATATACGTCTGCCAAAATGCGTTTAGTCATAGTGGGAAAACATCAATTGCGCTAGATGCGATCAGTTTTATAAAGCAGTTTATTGCCTCTTACACAGAAAAATCTGCTGACTTAGAGACTTCATTACTTTGGTGCCATAAAATGTTAAGTATTATGCGATGAATAGACTTAGGCAAAAACACAATACAAGAGATAAAAAAGCGTTTATTGGTAAGAGAAGAGAAAATACTTCCATTGTCTGCATCTGTAAAACAAAATGCGCCACAGCTATTTACCAATCTACGTCGACACATAATGTCAATGCAATTTAGAAATGTCCGCTTTTAAGATAGGGGAATTGTGTTATCCACAAGTCCTCAGTCCGCCAGCTACTTTCCTGCCCGAACAACCAGGACCACCTCACCCCCCTGCTCTACCACTGCTGAAAAGTCAAAAAAATAATGGAAAATGGAGTTCTGTAAAATGTGCAAAACTACTGCGAACTATAACAATTCAAGCAACTCATTTTCTCAGCTTATGGGCAAACTTGTTAGCAGCAAAAATAAAGTTCATAGTTTTAACGGCAATCAATACCTGCATACAAATTGACGATTATCTTAAGGCGCACAAAAAAGATAGAGGTGCTAATGCAGTACAAAAACAGCACATTCGTGCGCGTCTTATAAAAATAGCTGAAAGTCCTGATGCCGCAGAGGCCTGTTCAATAAAAATTAAATCAGAAACTGTAGATCGTTTCCTAGAGACCTTAGGTCAGTTCGATATTACGGCATCTACAGGTGTATTTGATAAAAGCAAACACAAACCAACAATCAAAATTATACATCCCCACAAGTTGCATTTAACATATTCTATAAAATAATCTCTTAAAAAAACTCTCGCTTTTTGATGACACGTATTGGCATGCATCATAAAAATTTGCTATATTTAAGGTGTGTTGGAGGATAGTTTAACGGTAGAACTCCCGGTTCTGGTCCGGGCAATCTTGGTTCGAATCCAGGTCTTCCAGCCAATTTCTCATGACAGCTTCGCTATACCAACATTTACTTATTGTTAACTCTAACCCTTGTATTCTAAATCTGAATGCTTATATTTAGGTTATACGATAACTAAATGACTAACATGAGGATCTTACTATGGAAATAGAAAAAATTGAGCCAACATATGGTATGGCAATAAAATTTTTGTGGGCAATGGTTTGGCGCCAGTTCGTACTGGCTTTAATAGTTATCGGAATAGGTGTTGGCGTATCGTTTATACTTCCATCTTTAAATAACACTGCCGTTATAAGCGTCTTGATAGTATCTTCGACAACACTCATACCGACCTACCTAGTTTTAATTCCCGTTTATGCAACGTACAAAACACTACAAATAAAATTCAACGATTTTACTATCATTTTATTAGAACAATTATCAGATGGTAAAGAAAAAATAGCAAAACCCAATTGGAAGCTATCCCTAAAATTTTGGTGGGCTTTTGCCTGGCGTGCTACGCTGGTTGCAATGGTACTAGGTGCTCTTATAAGTTTTCCAATCGGCATATACATTGAGATTAGCAAATCAAAACTTGTTTCTAGCAACTTGGGAATTATTTGTAATATCATTGGTGTTATAGTGTCAATTCCAGTATCAATCTATGTCATTAAAAATATTTTAAATAAAAAATTCAAAACTTTTTCAATATATACTGTTAAAAATACGTAAGCGTCCAAGGAACCCCATGGTAACCCCGCAAAGTCCCGCAAATACTAGAC
>CAZTIE010000166.1:0-2999 GCA_964613645.1 uncultured Verrucomicrobiales bacterium | reverse complement strand
AAGCTTTAACATTAAAAATTCATGCAAACATTCCTTTTTTAGATGAAAACATCACGGGCGTGTCTATCGATACGCGCACCTTAAAACCAGGCAACCTATTTGTCGCCTTAAAGGCTGAAAATGATGGCCACGACTATATTCAAGCAGCAATCGAAAAGGGTGCCCTTGCTGTTATTGTTCAAGATGATTTTAACACTGAAGATCTTAAACACATCACACATTTTAAAGTACCAGATACGCTGGAGGCCTTAAAAAAAATAGGTATTTATGCGCGCGCGCACTGTCAGGACACAAAAATAATTGCAATTACAGGAAGCGTTGGTAAAACAACAGTTAAAGAATATATTAAAACCCTTATGTCGCCCTTTGGTAAAACCGTTGCAACACAAAAAAGTTACAACGGCTCTATTGGGGTTCCTTATAGTTTAGCCCATCTAAGCCGTGATACTGATTTTGGTATCTTTGAAATTGGTATGAATAAACGTGGCGAAATCGCGCCCCTTACAGAAATGGTGAAGCCAGATATTGCGATCATCACCTCTATTCATCTTGCACATACAGAAGGTGTGGGTACTTTAGATGATATTGCTGAAGAAAAATCAGACATATTAACAACACTCAAAAAAGGTAATACAGCAATACTGCCCTTTGATGCACCCCATTATCAGTTTGCAAAAGACAAAGCTGAACGTACAGGTGCGACCATTATATCTGTTGGAAAAAAGCAAGGGGCAGACATTCAGTTACTTACCTTTGATACGCATGAGAAGGGTGCTCGTGTGCAAGCGAAAGTATTTGATAAAAAACTAGAGTGGGACATGGAAGCTTACGCCAAACATTATGCCATCAGTGCCCTTTTTGCAGTAACAGCAGCACTTACAGCTGGTGTTTCTTTAGATGATATTATAACAATGCTGCCCGAATTAAAGCCACTTCCAGGACGCGGAAATATTGAAAAGTTAACCTTGCGAAATGGTAATAAAATAACCATTATTGATGATTCTTATAACGCGAACATTGCCTCTATGAAAGCAGGATTATCCATTCTTAACACAGTAAAAGGCAAGCGAAAGATTGCAATCTTAGGAGAAATGAGAGAACTTGGGAACCAATCACAACACCTGCATGAGGAATTAGGAAATTTAGTAAACTGCACCAATATAGATAGCATTTTTTCCTGTGGCATAGAAATGCGACATTTCAATAACAAACTTAAAAAAGCACAATTAAGGGGCTATGCTGATACGATTCAAAATCTATATATCCCTATTGAACAGGAATTACAAAATGGGGACGTACTGTTGTTAAAAGGGTCAAACGGGAATCAAATTTGGAAAATAAAAGACTACCTAATGGACACCTAACAGCAGGGCTATTATCCATATAACAATTTTCTTATTTGAAATGCCGACTTGAAATATGCTAGAAATTATTTAGGGATAGGCAATATATCGATTTATGAGCACTCAAAAACCAGACAAAAACTTAAAAGGAAAAATTTTGTCGTCTAGCATGATCGGCAATGCTTTAGAGTTTTATGATTTCACACTATGCGGTGTTTTTGTATCTGTTCTTGCAAGGGAATTTTTCTTTTCCACAGATCCAACAACCAGTATTTTATGGGGATTTTTTGCTTTTTCCGCTGCTTTTTGGACGCGTCCTTTAGGTGCCTTTGTTTTTGGCTATATAGGTGATAAACATGGCAGAAAAGTTGCTTTAAGCTTGTCTGTTACTTTAATGGGCGTTCCAACGCTTATCATAAGCTTACTACCTAGCTATCAACATATTGGCATTTTAGCACCAATAATTTTAATTACATGTCGTATGCTTCAAGGATTATGCACTGGTGGCGAATATAATGGTGCAGCCATTTTTGCCTTAGAACATTTAAAAACAAAACCAGGTCTTATTAGTGGTCTTATTTCATGTTCCTGCGTTGTTGGCGCCTTGACTGCCATGTTCATGGGGTTTATCACAACACAAGACTGGATGCCAAGTTGGGCATGGCGTCTACCATTTGCATTTGGTGCACTGATAAGTGTTGTTGGGTTCTTTATTCGCCGCCATACTGTTGAATCTTTAGAATTCCTGCAAGCAAACTCAAAGCCAAAAGCAGCACCACTCACCACAGTATGGTGTGAAGATCGTTCAAGTTTTTTTATGTCTATAACAACAGGTCTTTTTAATGGCGTCCTATCTTACACATTATTTTCTTTCCTTAGCGTATACATAACAAAGTATGTTGGCTTCAGTTTGTCACAAGGGATATTTTTCAACCTTTTTGGGCTTATCGCTTTTATGACTATGTGCCCTATTTTTGGTGCTTTTAGCGACCAAATAACACCTTTAAATTCGCTGAAACTTGCAGGCCGCATGTGTATATTCATACCCGTTATATCTTTTTTTTTATTTCAAATGAATAGCGGCTTTCCTATTATTATGGGACAACTTTTACTGGGTACTCTTGTCGCTAGTTTTGTTGGACCAAATCATTATTTTTTACAAACACTCTTTCCGACAAGCAACAGGTACACAGGTGCATCTGTTGGCTTTACCATTGGAATGGCTATCACAGGCGGTTCAACACCTCTAATTTTAACGTTCTTATTAAATAAATTGAATCACCTTATGGTACCTGCTGTATATTTATCGGTATGGGCCGTTATCTGGCTTATTGTTCTGAACTTCTTACATCCACGCATCAAGCTATCTTATAAGAATGGCTCTACATTTGAGCAAGCAGAATAATTTTTGAACGATTATCCGATATGTATTGTCGTGTAGCATAGCTGACTTTCGGTTCAAAAAAATAATCCGATTCTTTTAACAAATTCTTAAAACTTATAGGATACTATCAACAATAGAGGGCCACTGATTTGGTGGAGGAGGAATTATGTGTGATTCCTTGGCGGCAGTCATACTGACAGAGATGTTGGAATAACGCCCTCGATCCTATGACCGGCATACTCAACTCTGATATCGAGTACAGTATACAGGTT
>CAZTIE010000165.1:0-3022 GCA_964613645.1 uncultured Verrucomicrobiales bacterium | reverse complement strand
CAAACGAGCCCCGCTGAAACGGCGCGCTTTTTTGCTCATCACAGGCCAGCAATTCATCCACAGAATAATATCGGCCTTTGGCTTGCAAAAGCTGGCCTTGCTGAATCTGACCTATTTCGCTCACACAACCATCCACCGGTGAAATAACATCGGCATCAGCAATTGGCCGACTCCCTGGTTTTAAATACCGTGTAAAAAAATCATTAAAATTCACATAATCTTCAACATGTTCTCGTACAGCCTCAGACATAACCACATCATAGTTTTGAATAAAACGACGAATAAGATGGTTTTTAATTTTAATCATTTTAATATTTGCAAGCACACCCGCCAATGCCGTGAGCATTTTCTTAGGTGCCGTATATTGTAAAAACAGCTTAACTCGTATCGAACGCATAGGATCCTAATACAATCTATAAAAATCTTGGCGCGATCATACCGATTAAGGCCGAGCAAGTCATCTCATCAACTTGATTACAGCCTAAAATAACGTTCTTTTAAGATGGCATGATGTCATGGCATTGAGAATTTTTATTCAAACACACCGTCAATCTATAATATAAACATTTTCTTTGTATTTTTTTTCTCCTATACATGTAAAAACGTTACCTATGAATTTAAATCCAATGGATTGATAAAATTTTTGAGCAGGTAGGTTGGTCTCTAATGTTACAACTATGTATGGGGTTAACGATTTTTGTTTAAGCTGACACATAGCTTCTTGCATGAGTAATTTACCTGCGCCATGTCCTTGATATTCAGGTAAAACATAAAGGGCATATATTTCACCCTTGCCATATTTTAGATGCCGAGAGATACCAAAATCTCCGAATCCAATTATTTTTTCTTTGTCCATGGCTATAATTGAAAATTTGTTAGGTTCGGTGAACCATTGGATACGCCCTTTTAATCGCTCCTCGCCGGAAAGATTATTCAAAATTTGATCATCGATTAAACCTTTGTAGGCCGTCTTCCATACTTTGATCGATAGATCTGTGATTTCCCTATACTCGGATTTTTGTGATTCTCGAATAATAAATTGATCTGAATTATTCACAATGGGTCTTTAATCAAGAGGTTGATTTTAGTATCAGCTTATCATAAAAACCCTGTAGCAACATTGCATTAAATTAGCTTTTCTTGCAGTTCTTCAGCGTAAGTGTTGCGATGAGACCATAGATATAGACCGATGATTAATTCTGCAAAAAAAGATCCTAACCAAGGAAGATAAGGATTGCTATATTTTAATCCAAAATATATCCCTGGTATGAAAAGGCTCCAATAAAAAACTATTTCAAGTAACGTAATTAACTTAAACGCTTTACGTGACTGCCACACACCTCGTTGAAGAGCATTCCAATAGAGCAAAATAAAAGTCAGAGCAAGCATTTGCATTCCTGCTTTCCACCATGCTAAAGCATCTCCGTTTAGTTTATAAAAGTTCTCTCCTATGATTGAACAAGAAAACCATAATAAAACTGATATTAAAATAATCATAAACAAGCCCTTAAAGGCTAATTTTGAAATATAGTCATACTGCTCTTCGGTATCAATTAATTTCTTTTTAGATAAATAAATAGCTGTTGTACGCATAAAAACAACAAGTGGCATCGTAACAAAAAACTGAAATTCTACAAAAACAGAATAGGCGGCTAATCGTTCTACATTACCCAGATATGAAGCAAATAATGCAAGGCTAATAAACCACATTAAATTCCAGGCTATCAAACGCAAGAACTCTGGACTCATCATAAGAAAAAGTTTTTTAACCGAGTTTAAATTGGATTTAAAAATTTGAGAAATCATGATGTTTCTTCTCATAATAAACAAGCCTCCAAGACACTGCATGAGAGAAACCAATACAGTGGCAATATAGGCGCCCTGAAAGCCCATGCTTAAAACATAAATTAACAACCAATTTAAGAGCACATTTGCCAATAACGCCAATAGATTAATGATATTAACGGATTGACCGCTTCCTGTGCTGAATAAAAACATTTGATTTAAGGACATATTCAAACGTATAGGAATAGAAAGCGTTAACCAAAACACGGCCTCTTGGGAAAGTTTCGCAACAACCTTATCTTGTATCATAAAATGGATCATTTTGGGGTAAATAAAAAAACAAACAAACATCAGAATAATACTTAAGTAAAAGGCAGCGCCTAATATATTAGAAACGGCGCGATATCTATCTTCTTCATTACAAATGCTAGATATATGTACAGAAGCCACCGGTATAAGAGCCAATGCGACAATAAGATCTATCCACATGACTCTCATGGGTACACCAAATGCGGCTAATGAAACTTCTCCCAACGGGGCCAACATCATTAAATCTGTCTGCAACATAATCCTAAAACTCATAAAGGAGACAAGCATAGGAAAAAATATCGACAGAAAGGACGAGTTTTTTAATGTTCTAATGGATGCCACAATAACTCTCCCATATACGAATAATGTGATAATTGAGCAATATATATCCCTGCTTTTAAAAAAGAAAAATTTTTACTTTTTAAGACATCTGCTTTCATGCTTTCTTCATATTGCCTTTTTTTTAGCATCCCAATAACAAGGGGGGCTTCTAAAAAAGAACTACAGGCTATCATGCCAACAATATTTCTATTATCCATATAATTAGACCCCCAACGTGAAAGAGAAGCTAATATAAATTCACGATGATGTATCTCCTTCAACAATACATGCCACTGCGTGTGTGTATTGAGCCAATACAATACATATAAATGAAGCTTCCAATCCATAGTTAGCTTTCTTTTTTCTGCCCATACCAAAAAATCATCAAACACAGCATCAATTTTGCCATTCATTAACTGAATTACATGAGGTAGATCGTCAAAAATAAGATGCCATTGCCTTCTAAGCGCAAACGTTGCCAGCGCTCTTTCTTTAGAAAACTCAGGGTATTTTCTTGCTATTTGAGGGCAAATAAACGATTTTAAATCAAACATATAACCCATCCATTTGATAGATTTCCCCTCGTACTTTTGCAATATCTAATAAC
>CAZTIE010000164.1:0-3037 GCA_964613645.1 uncultured Verrucomicrobiales bacterium | reverse complement strand
GTTGTTGACATCAGCAAGCGCAAATATTTTTTCCTGCATCACTTATTCATCCTGACCTTTTTTTAAAACAATATCTTGTCTGATTCTTAAATCCGCTTTTTTCTAATATCCCATTTTCAACACCCCAGACTAAATCCCTGCTAGCTGTTGCTGTTGATATATCAGGGTGAATATATTGATAATCTCTCCTTAAGAACTGGAAGACAATATTTTTCTGCTCAGCAAAAGAAAGCCTTTTTTCAGCTGTATCTAATTTTGTACTATCATTTGAAAATTGTTTTAGTGCTAACAGTATTTGTTCCAAGGAATAAACAATGAATTTTGTTGAATCACCTGCACTATCGCATATACTCAGTATTTTATAATAATCATCAATACTATTTTTAATGCATTCCTCAACAGAAATAAACCCAAATATCAGCGATGAGTTCATGGCTATCCGCTGTTGCCACAACCGACCCATTCGGCCATTACCATCCATAAAGGGGTGAATAAACTCTAACTCATAATGAAAAACACATGCCTTTATAAGCCACGGGTGCTCATTCTCTTGAAGATATATAAACAAATCTTCCATTTGGTGAGGAACTTTATCCGCAGGTGGCGGCAAATGTCTAATTTGATCTTGCTTAAATATTCCAACAGCTTCCTTTCTCCAGGCACCGGCATCAAGATCTAGCTGATTCATTAAAATGCCATGTGCTTTTAGAAAGTCTTTCGGGGATAATGGATCTAATCTATTCAAATGGTCATAAACATTAATAGCATTTTGAACTTCTATAATTTCCTTTTGAGGGCCTAAAACACGTTTTCCTTCAAAAAGTGCTGTTACCTGTGAAAGCGATAATGTATTCCCTTCAATAGCAAGGGATGCTTGGATCGTTTTGATACTGTTTTGTTTGCGGAGTTTGGGCGTGCTAAACTCAACTTTTAATCCTTTAAGCATACCAATTTCTTGATTCACTTGCTCTAAAAGAGAAAAAATAGATGTATTAAGAGTATAAGGTGGTTCATAAGTCATAGTATGATAGTATCATGTGATGCTATCATGGGCAAGAAAAATCATGTTTTATGAATAATATACGCCACAACACCCCAAACAGAAAAATCAGAATCTTCTGTTATGTGATATTTGTCTTGATCACCTTTCGATAATAAAAAAACTTGCTTTTGTTCTTTTACAAAACGCCTTACAAGCTGTTCGCCATTAAGCACTCCAATAATGACATCATCATGTTTTGGTGTGACACTTTTGTCGACAATTAAAATATCATCTTTTATGATGTTGCTGCTTTCCATCTCATCACTTTGAACACGCACAAAAAATGTTGTAATAGGATGTGGCATCAAAAGCTTATTTAGGTCTAAGTCCTGATAAGCATCCTCACCTGTTTTAGCAACAAAGCTTGATGACAATATACTTTGAAAAAGCGGTGTATTATCTTCAGACATTTTTTTGACCCATCTCGTCTCGTATAATATCTAAAAACAATTGCCCATAACGTTTTATTTTAGCCGCACCAACACCGCTAACGGATGACATATCGGTCAAAGATTGTGGATTTGCATTGATCATTTCCACCAAGGTTTTGTCATGAAAGATGACATATGGCGGAACTTTTTGCTCTTTAGCAATTTCAAATCTTTTATCTTTTAACAATTTGAATATGTCTCTTTCTTTTTGAGTATACAGGGTCACTAATGTTTTTACTGCTATTACTTTATGTCTTCCAGATTGTTTAATATGTTTGTGTGTACGTAATGCAATACTTTCTTTTTCTCTTAAAAATTTAAATCCGTCTTCAGTAATTTTTATACTGCCGTGATTTACCATATCTACCTTTAAAAGATTAGTAGCTACCAATTGCCTGAAGATACTTTGCCATTCCTGCTTCGTAAATTCTCTACCAATGCCGTAAACACTTAACTTATCATGATGAAAGTTTTTAATTCTAGCATTTTCAACACCCATTAAAACATCTACTAAATAGGTGAGTCCAAAAATTTGTTTTGTTCGATAAACGCAAGATATCGCTTTTTGGGCTGGTATTGTGCCATCAAACGTTTCTGGTTTGTTGTTACAAGTATCACAATTATGACATGGCTCACTATTGTCACCAAAATATTGCAGTAAAATTTTTCTACGACAAGAGGAGGCTTCACATAATCCTAAGAGTGAATTTAATTTTTGTCTTTCAATTCTTTTTTGATTCTCAGGTGCTTCTGAATTGTCAATAAAATTTCTTTGAATAGCAATATCTGCTAGACCATAGAACATGATGGCTTTTGATGGCAATCCATCTCTGCCAGCCCGACCTGTTTCTTGGTAATAGCTCTCAATATTTTTTGGCATATCCATATGAATAACAAATCTTACATCAGGCTTGTCTATTCCCATACCAAAAGCTATTGTTGCGACCATAACGGCACTTTCATCTTGTAAAAATCTTTTCTGATTTTGATTTTTTTTCTCAGAGCTCATACCAGCATGATACGCAAAAGCATTTATGCCCTCATCTTTTAAACACTGTGTGATTTCATCTGTTTTTTTTCTAGATAAACAATAGATGACGCCACTTTGATCCGGATGATTGTTCACAAACTCTAGTAAAGATTTTTTCCTATTATTTTCTAAATATATTGTATAGCTAATGTTAGGTCTATCAAATCCAGAAATAAATGTCTTGCTGTTTTCTTCTAAACTAAGCCGTTTTAATATATCTTTTCGTGTTGGTTCGTCTGCGGTCGCCGTTAATGCTATTCTTGGCACATTAGGAAATTTTTCTGCCAATATTTTGAGGTCTGCATAAACAGGTCTGAAATCATGACCCCATTGAGAAATACAATGAGCTTCATCAATGGCAAATAGAGATATTTTTATAGAAGAGATTATTTCAAGAAAATCATCCATTAGTAACCGTTCTGGAGCAACATAAAGCAGATCAAGTTCATTGTTTTTGATCATATCTTTGATTTTTATAACGTAAGCGTCCAAGGAACCCCATGGCAACCCCGCAAAGTCCCGCAAATACTAGAC